>JAHLWH010000257.1 GCA_019058015.1 Promethearchaeota archaeon
GACAACATGTCGGCAGTAAAAATTTTTTGTCAGGATTTATTACTGATTTTTGTCATTTATTTATTACTGACAACACCTTTTTTCTTGGTAGCATTATTATTTTGTCTCAAATCAGCAATAAATATTTGTCAAATTTTGACACTAATTTTTATTTTTAATGTATTATTTTGGTATTAATAATAAAATTAAAAAAAAATAAAAAAATAGATATCAACACCATTGAGATCTCTCTTGTTCACTAACAATACGATCAAATCTCTCTAATTCTGCATGATCTATATTTGTGTTCAATTCAAAATCATAAACACTTTTAGACCAAACTCCATCATAATTAAATTGATAAGCACCCTTGTCAAATGCTAAATTCAAAAAAAAAATCGATAATTTTGACTAAAAAAAATTAAAAAAAAGAAGAAAAAGTCTTTATTGTGTCCGATTTCTAATTTCTAACTGTAGAGTATCAATTTTATTTGTTTGGCTCTACTCCTCAGTGTTACTTCTGTAACTTTTGCGGTTAATGCAATATCGGTCTGTGTCTTACGAGTGGAACTGTTCTTTGCTGCAATGTAAAGAACTGCAGCAGCAAGACCTTTCGGATCTTTCCCAACTCGCTTTAAACCTTTCTTGGAAGCTTTCCTGAGCATCTGAACAGCCTGCTTTTGCGTTGCCATATCAAGATTCAATTCATTTCCGAAGCGAAATATGAGACTTTCCGCGGTAATTGGCTGATATTTTAGGCTTAATTCGGGTAAAACTTCTCTCACAATCATGCCCAAACTTCTATGGACCGTTCGCCTCGGAACAAGATTATTCTGGCAAATCTCATCTAAAAGTCTCGGAAAATCATGAACTCGAATAGCCGCATAAAGCGAAGCAGCTATAAAACCGTTTATTGAACGGCCCATAGTTAATTTCTTTTTAGCCACCACGGAATATATCTTCCACGCAGTTTCAACAATATATTCCGGAATATTTATCTTAGATGCAAGCATTTTGAGTTTAGGTTTTGCTTCCCAAAAATTCCGCTCTATAGAAGAAATTAATGAGTTTTGAATCTTTGATAATCGCGAAAATAAGGCTTGCTCTTTTGCCCCAATCACACGACCCTTGGAGTCCGTCTTGGTGTTCGGAAGCATAGTTCTTGGCCCGAAGTCTCTCCATCTGGGCTCTGTGCGCCTACGTTTTTGAACTTCCTCAATAGTATAAGCTCTTCTTTCACTACCTACGAGATTTCTACCGAAAGTTAAACCGCAGTTTAAGCATACTTTGTCTCCATCTCTAACTTCGATATTAGGATTATTACAGCAAGTTTCTATTTTAAGATTATCTTCAATTTTATCTTTAGTTTTTAATCTCTCTTTATAATTTTCATTCATGGATGGGGGTACCTTTTATTTATTTCAATTATTTTAGGGAAAATATCTTTTGAAAATCGAAATTTTATTAATTTATTCTGTAAAATAAACATCAATATTCATAATTATATTTATGTTTTTTTGACGATTTTGTAGCAATGGGACAAAAAAGACTTTTTTTCCCACTTCCCACAATCTTCCCAACTTCTATTTCCGAAAATTTTACCGTATATTTTGTTTGTTTAAATTCTTTTTTCTATTTATATTGAATATTGTTATATTCTTATAAATACTATTTAAATATTTCGTTATGTAAATAATAAAAATACTTATATAAAAAAATTAAAAGATAAAAAAAAGTAATAATATATGCCCAAACTTCTTTAATTTTAGATTTCAAGCATTTTTTTACTTTAATCGAAAATATTTTCGTTGGAATCAGAGAAAGGCATCTGATTTATGAAAATGATCATTTTTTGTTGAAAAATGCATTTTAAACCAACATTTTTTTTAAGAATTTTTAAAGGATTCAATTATAATTATCAATTTTGAAAGCAGAAAAGAAGAGATAAATTAGAGTATATAATTTAACAAGGAAGTTTATATAAATAATTCAATAATGATTAAAATATAATTCAATATTCATAATAACTAATTGTAAAAATCTTAATTAAAGTAATATTAAGTTAAATTGTGATAAAATAAAAGATAGAGAGGGAAAAAAATTATGGATTTTTATGAAGTGATTAAAAAGAGAAGAAGTGTTAGATCTTTTTCCGATAAGATTCCTCCTTTGGAGGTTGTTGAAAAAATAATTGTTACTGCCAGATTAGCTCCTACTTGGGCAAATATGCAGGGAGTAGAATATATTATTGTCAGAGAACCCGATAAGGTTAAACAAATTTGGCAAGCAATCGGTCAAGGAGATAAATTTAGGTCAGCACCTATGTTTATTGTTGGTATAATTTCTGAGAGAGGTTCTGGAAAAAATGTTAAAAGTGGGTTGCAATATTTTATGGTCGATTTTGGTATTTGTTTTGATCATTTAATATTGGTTGCTACTGCGGAAGGTTTAGCCACCTGTTGGATTGGGTTTTTTGATGAAAAGAAGATTAAAGAGATTCTAGAAATTCCAAATAAATTTAGAGTTATTGGTCTTACTCCATTGGGATATGCGAAAAAAGAGTATGAACCAACTCCAAGGAAAAATCTCGAGAAAATTTTACATTATGAAAAATATAAAGGTAAAAAATAAAGAAATGGAAGATATTTGAGTGAATACATAAGTAGTTAGTTAAATGAACAATAAATACGTTAAGAGAGAATTATAAATGAAAGTTATTCGAGTAAATGTTTCAGATGGAAATATTGTCCATGAAGCAATTAATGTTGATTCTAAATTTTATCGAGTTGGAGGTCGTGCATTAACATCCTTAGTTGTTTCTGAAGAAGTTCCACCAAAATGTGATCCCTTAGGAGAAGAGAATAAATTAATTATTTCAAATGGATTGATTACTGGGGGGTCAGCGGCTTGTTCTGCTAGGACGTCTATTGGGGCGAAAAGTCCTTTAACTAAGGGTATAAAAGAAGCAAACACTGGTGGAAACTCAGCTATGATATTAGCAAGACAGGGTGTAAGAGCACTTATTTTTGAAGGAATTTCTGATATTTCGAAGGTTTTAATAGTAAAAGATGGAAACGCAGAGTTAATACCAGGTGATTTCTTAAAAGGTAAGGGAACTTATGAAGCCGCTGAAATTTTAAAGGAAAAATATGAAGAAAAAATTGGAGTTTATTCGATAGGACCTGCTGGCGAGTTTAAAATGAAAGCAGCTTCAATCTCATCAATAGATTTAGAAGGGTATCCTAGTCGTCATGCTGCGAGAGGAGGATTGGGTGCTGTTATGGGTTCAAAAGGAATTAAAGCGGTGGTTTCTTTTCCAAGTAAGACAAGTGAAATTAAATTTCATGATTTTGATGGATTTACCAAATATACAAGACCGTTTGCAAAAAATTTAGTCGAAACAAGGGAAAAATTTTCCACTTATGGAACTGCAATAATGATTGATTTAATGAATAGTTTAGGAGGTCTTCCCACTAAGAATTTTTCATCGGGCAGTTTTGATAAAAGTCAAAATATAACGGGTCAAAAATTGATTGAACTCATCCAAGAGAGGGGAGGTAAAAATCGGCTTGCATGTTCTCCGACCTGCGTAATAAGATGTTCAAATCTTTTTAACGATAAAAATAGCAATCATATTACTTCCAGCTTTGAATATGAAACGATTGTAATGAATGGATCTAATTTATTAATTGGAGATTTGGATGAGCTAGCACAAATTGATCATCTCTGTGATGATGTTGGTGTTGATACAATTGAATTTGGGGCAACAATGGGAGTAGCAATGGAATCGGGAAAAATTAAATGGGGTGATGCAGAAGCAGTTAAATCCATATTAAATGAAATACGAAATGGTTCAGAAACA
>JAHLWH010000258.1 GCA_019058015.1 Promethearchaeota archaeon
AAACGACATAATAAAAAACGCTAAGTTAAAATCGATTGCGATTAAAAAACCACTTAATATCGGCCCAATAAAGAAGAAAATACCGACCGCAGTTTCAGAATATATGCTATATTTTATTGTATTTTCGGCAATATTACGAAAAATTACTAATTTGAACGAAAAGCTGTAGAAAAATGAGAGACATACCCCAAAAGTAAAAAATAAAATTGCAAAAATAATGAGATTTTCGGTTAACCCCCATATTAATAAACAAAGACTCAGAGTTATCATGAGGAACGGTATTATCTTCTTAAAAGAATTAATTAATAAATGCATTGTTTGTGAAATTAAAAAAGCTTGCACACTGAGCCGGATGAAAAAGAACAAGTAATTAGTAAAAATTGCGAAATCTAAAAATTCAGATTTTGCTGGATAAATCAATCCAACAGAACTAAGTAATAGCGCATAAATCCCCATTAAAAAAAGTGGAATAAAAATCGGAAATTTCACATGTTCTCTTTGAGAATTAGGTTTTAATCTTTCTTGTTCGAATGAAAAGTTATCTTTAGATAAATTTGATTTAGGTTCTTCAAAAATAAAAACTAAAATAAAGCCTATTATTGCGTAAATTAAGGAAATATCAAACATTAAAAGGACATTTTCAATAAAAAACAAAACAATTGTGCCTAATGCATAGCTTAAAACACCTCCTACATTCCAATAAATAGAATAAAGTTTCATAACCTTATCTTTTAATTCATTATTTTCCCGTAACCCCTCATAGGTCGAAATAATAGAAATCGAACCCTGAAGAACGGGCCAAAATAAACCCAAAAAGACTCCATCCGCAAATCTTAGAATGAATGCTACTAAGGGATCCATTGAAATTTGAAATCCTATTTGCACAATTAGAGTTCCAACCATTGAAATTATTAGGTTTTTTTTTATTCCTATTTTCTTTGGCACATTTCTTAAAAGGAAGGGTGAAAACAAATAAGCTAAAGCGGTTGCAGAGATAAGAAAGCCTAGGATCTCGGGATTTAGCCCTTCTTCAATAAAATATAAGGGTGTAGCCAATCCAATCATCATTCCAATAGCGACTCTTAAAAATGCCAAGCACCATAATGGATAGAATCGATAATTAATGCCCTTCATCTTTCTGATAAATTTACCTCAATAATGATAAAGAAAAGAATTAAAAAATCTAATTAAATTTTGTTAAATTTAATAAAAATTAAAATGCGAAAAAAGGATTCAACAAAATTTCAAAATCTTTAATTTTAAAAACCATTTATTATGCATAATGTTTAAATATTTGAAGTGGACTTGATTATGGAATTAGGTTGGCATGAAAATGTATCTACTCCAGCGTTAGTAATTGATTATAATAAATTAGTAAAAAATATTGAAACTATGGCAAATTTTGCTAAGGAAAATAAAGTTAATCTTCGACCACATATAAAAACCCATAAATGTCCCAAGGTTGGTCAAATGCAATTAGAAGCGGGTGCAATTGGAATATGCGTGGCAACAATTGGAGAAGCGGAGGTATTTACAGAAAAAGGATTTAATGATATTTTAATTGCTAATGAAGTTGTAGAAATTAATAAGATGAAACGACTCATAGAAATTAATAAGAAAATTTTAGTAAGGGTTTGTGTTGATTCAAAGAAAAATGTAAATAATTTAAGTAAATTGGCTAATAAAGAAAATGTTAAATTGGAAGTATTGATTGATATTGATGTAGGTTTAGGAAGAACTGGAGTTAAACCCGGAGAGCCAGTATTAGAATTGGCTAAATTTATAAAAGAATTAACTAATCTTGAGCTTGTAGGGTTTATGGGTTATGAAGGACATTTAACATATTTAACAGATTTTGAGAATAAAAAACAACAAACAAAATTATGTATGAAGATGTTAGTTGACACTCGAGATTTATTAAATGAAAATGGTTTTGAAATAGAATATATAACTACATCTGGGTCTGGAACATATATGATTGCGGGAAGATATCCCGGTATAACAGAAATTCAACCAGGAACGTATCCTTTTTTTGATGAGCATATGAGCAAATGTGTTCCTGACTTTGAAATAGCTCTTACTATTTTAGCGACCATTAATAATCAAACTGGAAAAAAAAATTTCACATTAGATATGGGTTCAAAAGCATGTTCGACTGCAGATGGAAAACCTATTTTTAAAGATTATCCTAAATCAAAAATGACCTTATTGACTGAAGAGCATGGTCAATTTAAAGCAGGTAAGGATGACTCTTTTGAAATTGGTCAAAAGGTAGAACTAATTCCCGGTCATGTATGTCCAACTGTAAATTTATATGACTTTTTTAATGTTATAAAGGATTATGAATTAATAGATAAATGGGAAATATCAGCCCGAGGAAAAAATTATTAAAGTGATAAAAATGGTGGAAAAAGAAGTTATTGATGCAGGAACTCCAAAAGTAGGACCTTATAGTCATGCTATAAAAGTTGGTAATTTGATATTCGTATCTGGACAAGGAGCAGCTCCCGGAACAACTGATATTACTGAACAAACAACGACTGGTTTTGAAAAGGTAAAAACAATTTTAGAGGCAGCAGGTTCCCGTATTTCAAATATTGTTAAAGTCACTGTATATTTGAAAAATATGGGAGACTTTAAAAGTATGAACAGCGCTTATAAAAGCTTTTTTGAATCAAATGGAGTAGATGAAAAATTTCCGGCAAGAACCACTATAGAAGTTTCAAATTTGCCCTTGGAAAGTATGTTAATTGAAATAGATGCAATAGCAACAATTTAAACTTAATATATATTATTTTTTTCTTATTTTTGAAGTAGTTTATTTTTTTAAACTTACAAGTCTACATTAATAATAAAAAAACTTATATCAAAATTCAGTAAAAAAATATGATTAAAATGAAAAATAAATACATTATCATGAATATTGAAGATAATTGCGCTACATCCTTAGATAAAATTCCTAAGGATGAAGAATTAGAGATAAATAATAGTCTAATTAAAATCAAACAAGAGATACCATTTGGTCATAAGTTTGCTTTAAAAAATATAAATAAGGGTGATTATATAATAAAATACGGTGAAATTATTGGTATAGCAATTAAAGATATTAAATCTGGAGATTGGGTTCATGTTCATAATATTCAAAGTCATTATTTAGAGGAGACAAAATAATGAATGATGGATTCTTAGGATATCAACGGGCGAAAGGTTTGGTTGGAATTCGCAATAAAGTAGCTATTCTTTCTTCTGTAGTTTGTGTTAATAATGTTGCGCAACAAATTTCAAACAAATTAGAAAATTCCATAGCAATAACTCATCCTCTTGGTTGTGGTCAATTTGGTCCAGATTTTACCTATACTATTCGTACATTAGTTGGTCTTGCCAGTAATCCTAATATTTATGGGATTGTTATAATAGGCTTAGGTTGTGAAAATCTTACTAGCAAATTATTGGCAAATCAGATTAAAAGATCCAAGAAACCGGTTGATTTCTTTAATGTCCAAGATATTCAAGGTGGAACAATTGCTGCCATCGAAAAAGGAATAAAAATTGGAAAAAAAATGACAGCTGAAGCTAACGAGATTAAACGAGAGCCGTATGATTTTTCAAATCTAGTCTTAGGTTTAGAATGTGGAGGGTCCGACTCGATATCAGGGATCACTGCAAATCCAGCCGTTGGAATTGTATCAGATAAAATCGTCAAATTAGGAGGCACCTCGATACTTCCGGAATTTACTGAATGGATCGGGACCGAACATTTATTGATGAAACGTGCGAATAATAAAGAAGTTGCGGAGAAAATAAAATCTGCTTTGGATAACTTTTTAGAAAATATTATGAAAATAGGTATAGATTTCAGAGGTATACAGCCAACACCTGGTAATATACAAGGTGGTTTGAGTACAATCGAAGAAAAATCGTTGGGAACAATTACAAAGGCAGGAAAAGCGCCTATACAAGGCATTTTAAATTATTCTGAAAGACCAAAAGGAAAAGGATTATGGTTAATGATTGAACCGGGATTAGATGTTGAATCAATGACAGGGTTAGCCGCAGCTGGTGCTCACGTAATAATAATGACTACTGGAAGAGGCACCCCTGTGGGAAACCTGGTATCGCCGGTTATAAAGATCTGCGGAAATCCTAAGACTTGTGATTGGATGAGATGCAATATTGACGTAGATGCCAGTAAAATTATAACAGAAAATAAAAGAGTTGAAGATATCGCTGATACTTTATGGCAAAAACTTAAGAATACTTGTAACGGAGATAAAATACAAGCTGAAATTTTAGGTTTTGATGAAATTGCAATATGGAGAGTTCGTGGCACTTTTCCATTTTCTTTAGAATAAATAATAATTTTAAGAAAATTTCCAAAATTTTTATTTTTTAAATAAGTCCGCTGATAAGAACTGCATGTTTATTCAGTAATTTCTTCTGGACAAATTTCTTTTCCAAGCACTGAAGATTTTAATGCGGCTAAGGCAAATTGAGTGCAATACTTTCCTTCTTCTCCCGTTAATAAAGGAATTCCATCATTTTTAATAATTTCAATAAAATGCTTGGTAGAATTAATGAACCCATACTTCCAATCTCTTTCCATATCTGAAATTGTTTCTATTTTTCCGTCTCGAAATATCACAATAGGTGGAAAAACTTCAGATTTTGACATCACATTTCCGCCTGACGTTGCTTGATTGATCCACATTATTCCTTTTGATCCAACTATTGAAATAAATTCATCCCCTGGGTAATAAGGGCTAGGTAGATTCATCTCCTGAGCATAATTAAATTCTAATGTCCCGTAATGTGGCATGATAAATTCTGAATCTTCTGGAGGTCGATATTTCCACATAACATATGCGGGAATATCCATATCTATATGTCTATCAATCCAACTATAGACCTTCTCTATTTTTTCATCCATTAAATGTAATGCAAGCCAAAATTTATGATAACCATCATCAAATATAAAGGGTGAGCCACATTCCAATCCTCCTCCACAACTTTCTGGATCAAATCTCCACCTCCAAGTACTAGTTGGAATCTCCCATCCTCCACTTGTAGCTTCCAGGGTTTTAATATGAATTGAGTTTAATTCTCCGATTATTCCTTCTTTTAACAATTTTTTTGCCCGAAGAATAGGAGGATAAAACATAAAATTTTCAAAAACTTTCAATTTTATATTATTTTCTTTACATTCCTTAATCATTTTATCGCATTCTGAAATAGTAGTTGCCATTGGTTTTTGAACACATATGCCCTTTAACTTTTTTTGGGCAGCATAAACTGTAACTTCACAATGTAGATTGTGAGGCAGAAGGATTTCCAATATATCAATGCTTTCAGAATCAAGCATCTTCTTATAATCTGTATAAGTCTTTATCTTGGAATTTAAGTTAAATTTATTTATTTTTTCTTTTATTCTCCGTTGCCTTCGATCACAAAGACATGTAATTTCTACATCATTATTATCCAAATAGCCAAGAAGATTTAAATCAAAAATCATACCACAACCAATAATTCCAACTTTTAACCTTTCCATAATAAAACCTTAAAATTATTGTAATTATTATATAATATTTTAATTTTAATGATTCTAAAATATTTATGAATTATTTTTTTTTTATTTAAAAAATTCTTGAAATTGATTAAAATGAGTAAAGAGAATGAAAAAGCCGATATTTCCAGACTATATGAGAGAGCTTTATATCACGCATGCGGGTATTCCAACGAAGATCTTGAAAAACCTAGAGTGGCAATAGTTAATTCATGGACTGAAATAAATCCTGGTCACATTCATTTGAGAGAACTTAGTAAATATGTGAAAATGGGAGTTGCAGATGCAGGCGGCACTCCAATGGAAATAAATACAATTGCTCCATGTGATGGTATTGCCAATAGCGGTAATTTCTCAAAATACATTCTACCGTCGCGAGAACTTATTGCCTCCTCAGTTGAATGCGTTATAAAAGCTCATAATTTTGATGGAATGGTAATGATATGCTCTTGTGATAAAATTATTCCAGGAATGTTGATGGCTGCTGCGAGATGTAATATTCCAACTGCATTTTTAACGGGTGGGGTAATGAAACCTCGAACTTTTACAGAGGGCGTGTTCAAGGGCAAAACTTTTGTAACATGTGATATAAAAGAAGCAATTGGAATGTATAGTGCTGGAAAAATTACAAAAAAACAGTTAGATATGATAACCCAAGAGACATGTTATACCTCAGGTACATGCAATATGATGGGAACTGCCATTACAATGGCTTGTATAGTTGAAGTGTTAGGTTTATCTTTACCTGGAACTGCTACGATTACTGCAAATGAGCCTGAGCAATTTAAGATCGCTATTAAATCTGGTCGGTGTGTAATGGACTTAATAAAAAATGGGATTATTGCACGGGATTTAATAAATGATAAATCAATTAGGAATGCATGTAAGGTCGCACTATCCTTTGGCGGCTCAACCAATATGATCTTGCACATGTGCGCTTTATCGCATGAGATTGGAGGGAAATTAACACATGATGATTTTGAGATCTTAAGCAGATCAGTTCCTCTTTTAGCGAAATTTAAACCGGCTTCAAATTATTGCATTACAGATTTTCATAAGGCGGGTGGTGTTACATCATTAATGAAAAAATTAACTCCTAAATTAAATCTCAATACAAAAAATATTTTGAATCTAACATTAAAAGAATCTTTAGAACAAGTAAAAATTATTGAAAACGAAATTATTAGGTCATTAGAAAACCCACTCACAAACGAAGGAGGGATTGCGATACTAAAAGGAAATTTAGCACCCGAAGGAGCAGTAGTAAAAATAAGTGCGGTAAATCCTGAAATGCTCCAACATAAAGGTCCGGCGAGAGTATTTGAATGCGAAGAAGATTTAAGAGATGCTTTATATTCCAAAAGAATTGAAAAAGGGGATGTTTTAATAATTCGATATGAGGGTCCGAAAGGTTCTCCGGGAATGCGAGAACTATCTATCCCAGCTGCAGTTCTTGTTGGAATGGGAATAGACAAATCAGTTGCAATGATTACCGATGGTAGGTATTCCGGTGCTACACGTGGACCATGTATTGGCCATGTATGTCCTGAAGCATATGAAGGCGGACCTATTGCTATTGTACACGATGGTGATTTAATTAATGTTGATATTCCCAATAGAAAGTTGGAAATAAAATTATCTGATGATGAGATAAAAGAAAGACTAAGTCAATGGAAGCAACCTAAACAAAAAATGGATATTGGATATTTAAGTATTTATTCTAAAATCGTTTCCTCCGCAAAATACGGTGCGATTTATAAAATTTAAAACTTTAATTTTTCTAACTTATAAATCTCTAATTCTAATTAGAAGAAAGACCAAAAAAGATGATAAGAACTTAACTCTGGGATATGTAAAAACTCAATTTAATGATCAAAATAATAAGTCAATTTCAAAGCAACTAAAAAGCTTAAAAACACTAAAAAATAATTTAACTTGAACTTTTGAAATAAATGTTTTAATCAAAAAGTTGAATTAAAAATCGGAATCCAACTCGTGTAGTGAAATCATGCAAGATAAGTTAATTACCAATAATATGCTTTTTATTATTCCTAGCTGGGGAGATTTATTAGGTTATCCTACATTGGGTAAATATGTAAGTCAAGATATCTCGAAAATCCATTCTGATTTTGTAGTCTTTTTAACTGGAATTGAAAGTTCAGTTACCATAGAAAAAGGAACGCTCTATTTTCTATTTGGTTTGGGATATTATTACACAAAATTTGAACTTCAACATGGTAAGTATATTATAGATAAAAAACAACTAACTGGATTGATTTTATCGGATTTTGCTTATGATCAATTGGCGACCTCTAAAAACATCACATTAGAGGAAGATCGCGATGTAATTATAGGCGAAAAGGTAATCAAAGTTCCAATTGACTTATCTAACAAATCTGATACACAGAAAACATTTATTAAGGGAACTTTAATGAGAAATGTATTTATTCCAAATAAGGATATTATTTTGGATATGATGGATGAAATCCGTAAACCAGATACCTATCTATTGGATATAGATGGTCATTTACTATTAAGCACACACTGGGATTTTTACAATAAAATCTTAGTATCAAAAAAAATGAATGAAAATAAAGTGCGTAATTATATTAATTCAAGAGCAGGAATAGATGATATCATCTTCGGAGCAGATGAGATCTTAAAAGAAAATTTTTCCCCCTTAGAAATCCTTAAAATTAGAGAAATTATCTTAAATTTGAAGAAAATTTATTCCAATCTCGAATATGATCCTATTTTGTTATTCTCAATACTTGAAAATGCATCAAAAGTATTGATACTCAGAACTCCACAACTTCCTAAAGATAGAGATATAACTCTCCCAAAAAGGATGCTAAAGGAATCAATATTCTTCTCTGCAGAGAGCCGTATGGACTCTTTTATTGAATGGCCCAATCAATTCAAGAGAAATGTTAAGGAAAAATTGGATCTAGCAGCTGAATATAAGAAGCGTCATATGGAATTCATGCAACCTTCCGATATGGATAAAATTGAAATACCCAAAATCGATGAATCTAAAGAAGAAGAGGAAAAATTTGAATTAAGGCTTATAAAAAGCCGCGACGTTGAAAGTAAGCCGCTTCCCCAGCCGCCAAAAGGTGATATTGTGGAAATTCTTTTATACTTGAAAAAAATTATTGAAGATGATTTCGAAATGCAATCTATTGGGAAAGCATTTGAACTTGCTCGGGATAATCTTAGGAAAATTATACTACAATCGGATTATATGTGGGAGATGAGTAAATATGCAAATATTTATCAGCGTAAGGAAGCAAACCTGGGGTTAGGGTTAAAAGAAAAATTGGAATTGATAAAAAAAATCGATGATTGGATTTCTGAGATACAAAGAAAAAAGAATATGAAGATTAATGGATAATATATTACCAATAACCAGCTTACCAAACGATATTTAATTTTTATTTATAATCTCTCTTCTTTAATCTCTTCTTCATATGTTCTACGTTGTTCTTTAAGATATGTTGGCTTAGGTACGTCCCACCAACCGACTGCAGGTGAACCAGAATATGGAAATTCGCGATTTACCATAATCTCTATTATTACTGGCTTTCCTGATTCTGAAGCTTTTTTTAACGTTGGTATTATTTCTTCTTTTTTAGATATCCTCTCACCATAACAACCGAATGCTTTCGCTATTTCCGCAAAATTCGGACTATAGATCTTTCCATCAATATCATAGAAATCATTAGCCCAAGCTCTTTCCTCCCCGTAAGCCGCTTGTTGTAAATCCTTTATTGCAATCCATCCCATGTTATTAAAGATTATTATGAAGAAATTAGTTAGTTTTAATTGAGCAACAGTTGATAATTCTTGCATACTCATCATAAAATCACCATCTCCTACGAGTCCAACGACTTTTGTTTCTGGTTTTCCTAAATCATTAACACCTAATTTTACACCGATTGCAGCTGGTAATGTATACCCCATAGTCGAAAATCCACCTGCTGTTATACAAGTTTTAGGTTCATAGAATGGGAGTTCTTGTAACATTTGGGCTTGCACATTTCCTGAACTGGTTACTATTATTGCATCTCTCTTGAAAAATTTTCGAATTTCTTTTAAAGCGGTTGATATCATTACAGGAACTTTTGAATCATCTCGAAAATCATCTAAAAACCTAAACCATTTTTCTTTTAAAGACTGAATTTCACTATAATACTGTGTTTTTTTATAGTCAACCTTGAATTTTTGCTCATTTAATTTATCTAATATTTGTTTTAAAACTGCTTTAGCATCTCCTACTATTCCCACGGATACTGGATAATTTTTTCCGATTTCTGAAGGATCTATATCTATTTGAATTAATTTAGTTGGAGGAATGGTGAAACTAACGCCCTTTTTATATGATGATGCAGTTTCATCTGCAAATCTACAACCAATTGCTATTAAAACATCAGCTTTAGAGCTTAACTCTAATCCACAAGTAGTTCCTTTAGAACCAGTATGCCATGCGAATAATGGATGGTCATTTGGAAATGCACTCTTTCCCATCATAGTTGTAATTACGGCTGCTCCAATTTTTTCTGCAAGAGTTTTTATTTCTTTAAACGCACCTGACATAACGGCACCACCACCAAGTAGTATTACTGGACGTTCTAATGTCTTGATTAAGTCAATTGATTTTTCTATTAAATCTGGATCTCCTAATAATTTACCCATAGATCGTCTTTCCAATGGTTCTGGAATTTCGCAATCAATAGAATTTGACTGAACATCCATCGGTAAATCGATATGGACAGGACCCCTTCTTCCAGTTAACATATGATTAAATGCACGTTGCATTATAGTTGGGAGTTGCTCAACCTTTGCAACTTGCCAGGTTCGCTTACACAATGGTTCTAATATGCGAGGAAAATCTGAATCTCTTTTTCTTTCAATTTCTTGAAGTACTCCTTTACCCCGCATATGCACATGAGTATCACCAGTTATTACTAAAACAGGCATAGAGTCGACATATGCGTCAGCCAATCCAATTGCCGTATTAATAGCTCCTGGACCAATTGAAGTAAAAACAGCTAATGGTTGCCCCGTAACTCTATAATATCCAACTGCTAAGTGAACAGCACAATTTTCTTGTTTGGGTTGTATTACTTTTATGGAATCTTTATTCTTATAAAATGCATCAACAAGACCGAGATTTCCGTGCCCAGGAATTCCTACAACATATGGAACCTTTTCTTTAATTAAATATTTAACTATTATTTCTCCACCAGTATAAATCGGCATGATACTTCCAAAACTTTTTTTAGTAGCTTAGGTTA
The DNA here is from genome assembly GCA_019058015.1 of Promethearchaeota archaeon. Taxonomy (GTDB): domain Archaea; phylum Asgardarchaeota; class Lokiarchaeia; order Sigyniarchaeales; family SOKP01; genus 6H3-1. The sequence goes on from JAHLWH010000258.1 coordinate 10,858, forward strand.
TTTTTAATTTCCCTTGTTTTCAATTAAAATTTAATTCTATTTAACTATTTTTGTTATATAGTAATAGAATATGGGTGTAACCCCACACCCTCTATCCTATCCGCGAAAAACGCATTTGGGACTACTTTTTTTATTATATTATAACCTGCGTTCACATCAGCGTTTATAAGAATCCCTTTTTTGCTCTTAAAAATACCTCTTTTTAATCGATTTCCAGCATATTTTTTATGTCTTTTGATAGGTTCTTTATCCAAAAAACTGCATTTGGAAGTAAAAGACTCCCCGTCAATAATAATATCTATACCAAATAACTCCGATTTATATTTAATTTGATTTATTAATTTAAAAAATGGTATTTGAACAAACTTCTGATTGTTGATCTTTCCTATATTTACTTTCTGCTTCCATGCTTTATTATAACCGATTATTATTGTTCCGAAATTATTTTCAATACAATAATTAACTATTCTCCTTGAAGTCTTGTGAAATATATCATTTATTTTATTATTTCGTTTTCTTGTGATCCTTTGTAATCTTTTAGTCTCGAAACTAATTCCTTGCTTATCTTTAATTGATTTTAGTTCTGCAATTCTTTTATTATAGAATTGATTTATGGATTTCACAATATCGCCTTTAATAATAGTGGGTTTTAATCCTACATTATTTACAATAGTTACAATATTGCTCACCCCTAAATCAATTCCTATAAACCTATCTTTATTTAGGTTTAAATTAGTTATCTCCCTTGTATATATAATCTCTAAAATATAAAATAATCCTTTAGGAATTATTCTTACTTGATGTAGCATGTTTCTTATTCTAGTTTTAATCGGAGATAAGTTTGCTTTTCCGGGAAAATGTAAATAACCATTTTTAATTCTACATTGTTGATTTGTGAAAATAATAATAAATTCACCTTTTTTTTTCTTATATTTTGGAGGTCTGGGTCTTCCTTGATATTTCTTAGGATGTTCCCTCCATTCTTTCACAGAATTAAAAAAGGATTTCCAATTCTTATCTAATAATTTCAATATCTGCTGGGCTGTTTGTGATGGCAATTTTTTATACGGTTCTTTATCTTTTAAAATATACCATAAATCATAATACCTCAACCAATTGCCCAGGTAAAAAAATTCTTGCCTAACATAATAATTTGCTAGATTATATAAATTCTTGGATAAATAACATAAATAAGAAAAATTGCCTTTCTTCTTCATTTGTATTTGTTCGGTAAGCCTCATTACTCTAAAATATAATATCTTCTTGTTTTTTTAAATAAAAAGAGTGTATAGATTTATCTTAAAATATATTCAAAAAAAATTTTAATAAAAATAAGGGAAATTAAAAATAATCTCAATGAATAAAATCCTAAAAATTAAAATGGTATAAGCTAATTTAATATTTCAGTGTTTTAATTTAATATATAGATATAAGAATTGAGAATTAATCATGTCAGAAAAGAAGAAAGTTAAAATATCGACCGGCACAGAATTGGAATTTGATGCTAAAGAGCCGAAAAACCTCTATGAAGCGATAATTTCCGAAGTTTTAATCCCTCAATATAAAAAAAATGCCGATTGGCATTTAACGCTGAAAATTGTTATAGATGAAATGAATCGATTGATAAAATACTGCGATTTACCTGTTAAATATAAATTAGGTCTTTTGAATGAAATTGAAAAACATTTAGATAAAGAAATTTCAGAATTAACTGGTGTAGATAAGATTGAGATATTGTTTTTAGATATGGACGACTATGTTGAAGATATTAAAAATTTAATAACATCGGATTTTTCGCAAGTGGACGAACGATTCAATATGGCTAATTTAATAAAGCCTTTAACCACATTTGAAATTGTAGAACTATTTATTTATTTGGGAAAAAGAGCTTTCTAAAAGGAATAATTTTTAAGAATTTTTATCTTACAATCTACTATTTTTTATTAGACTTAATTTTTTGCTTAATAGCAGTAAAAAAAAAGTATAAAATGAATAATTCAAGCAATGTTTGTGACGTGTGTATCATTGGGGCTAGTATAGCAGGAAATTATTTAGCATATTTACTTTCAAGAAGTGGGTTAAATATTGCAATAATTGAAGAACACAAAGAAATTGGAATACCATTACAATGTGCAGGAATTATATCAAAAAAACTAACTCAATTGATAGATGTTCCTGAAGAGATCATCTTAAATCGAGTTAAAATAGCTAAGATTTTTAGTCCCTCTGGTGGATCTATTGAATTATCTGGTGATGAAGAACCATATATTATCGATAGAGTAGCATTAGACCGACTATTTTATAAAAAAAACCAAATCAAACAAAATATTGAATATTTTCTCGATGAGAAATTTAAAACCTTTCACTATTTTAAAGAAAATAATCAAAAACTAATTCAGATTGAAACATCAAAAAGAATAGTTTCAGCAAAAATTCTAGTTGGATGTGATGGTCCAATATCAACTGTTGGAAAATTATTAGGTATTCAAAATAATACCATTTCTGCTATTCAAATTCGAATAAAAGGAAATTTTGATGAAAATAAAACAAATTTATATTTAGATCCTCAATGGAAGGAACTCTTTGGATGGATTGTTCCTGAAGGAAAAAATATATATCGAATTGGATTAGCTTCTTCAAGAAATATTTCGAAGAAATTTAAGATTTTTTTAAACCAATTAAATATAGATGTAAGAAATAAAATTTCTCAGCAAGGGGGTATTATTCCAATAGGTAAGATGAATAAAATGGCATTTGATAACATTCTTCTATTGGGAGATTCTGCATGCCAAGTTAAAGCTACTACAGGTGGAGGTATAGTAATGCTTTTAAATGCATCTAAAATTGCTGCAACATGCATAATTAGATGTTTTAAAGAAAACTGTTTTTCTAAAAATTTCATAAAAAAGAATTATGAGAAAGTATGTGCTCGAACTATTGGAAAGCAATTAAAGATCAATTATTTAATTAGAATTATATTTGAGAATTTTCATTCAGATGACTTTGATGATTTGTTTAAAATTATTAAAACTGCAAAAATTGAAAAAATAATTTCATTATATGGAGATATGGATTTTCCAAGGAGTTTAATTTTTAAATTAGCAAGAAATTTCACTTTTTTGAAATTCCTATTCCGAATTTTGAAAAAAAATCCAAATTTGATTTATCAAATTATTATAACATTGTTGTTTTAAAAATTATTCAATAATTCCTCAATAAATTTATATTTTAAAGTGAAGTAGTCAAGAAATTGGACAAGCAATAGATATATAAAAATTTATATTAAAAAAGAGTGAATTATTAATAAAAAAAAATAAGATGTGTAATTTATGGAAAAAAAAGAAGTATCGGAATGGAAAGATAGTTTCGCTAGAAAACTTGTAATCCCAATAATTTTGATCTGGATTGTATTAGCTATAATTTTTGGTTTCACTGATCTCCAGATTTCTATAGGAATTGTAGATGAAAATTCAATCTGGGCTAAATTTATTGCAGATTATGGTGAATATCCTGGTTGGATAATGGTTTTTATAAGTATATATGTTCTTATTGGAAGTGTTGATAGATCAGGGAAAAGGAAATATATAATCTTCATTGCAACAATTATAATTGCGATTATTTTACTTTTATATAGAGTAATTGATGAGTTAGTCTCAGAAGGAAATCTAATAAATATTGGAATCTATGAATATTTTCTAATCCCTTCTTTCGGAATTGTTATAGGATTAATTTTACATTTTGTTTTTAAAAAAATCCCCTCAGATAAATTTCAACCATATATAAAATTTGGACAAATAACACTGTTATTAGCTATAATAAATCCTTTGATTTTTATTCAGATAGTCAAACTCCTCTGGGGAAGGGTAAGATTTAGAAATCTAACTCCCCCAGGTTATCCTGAGTTCACACCCTGGTTTATTCCTCAAGGATATACAGGCAATCAATCATTTCCTTCAGGTCACACTGCTATGGGATTTATGTTATTACCATTAATTCTTTTAGTATTAGATAAAGAAAAAGTAATTAAATATCTAACTGTAATATTAGTTATCGCTTGGGGTATTATTGAAGCATTAGGTAGAATAGTAATAGGAGCCCATTATGCTTCTGACACTTTATTTTCAGCTGGAATGGCTGCGATTGTATTTCTCTTTTTATATAAAAAATATTATTTCTCTATGAAAAGCAATTAAAATATTTATTTTTTCATCTTTTTTCAATAATTTTTTTGGTAATGAATAATTATACATTTTATATGGGTAAATCAGATTCAATGCGGTTTCGACCAGTTTCAAAAAAAATTCGATTAAAAATGGATAATAAACCGCGAACTCCTACAATTTTTACTTATCAAAAGGGGTACGTCAAAGACAAAATCGCGTTGAGATTTTTCAAAAAAGAAAACAAACAAGATACTGTATTTAAAACTTTAATTTCATCAATTAAGGACTCTTGGAAATTGAAAAATGATCTTAGTATATGGAAAATAATTTGCGAACTTGGAGGCCAAGATCCCGAAAGTGCTCAGAAACAGCGTGAAGAATGTCTTATGCAAATTGTTTCTAGATACTTTAAAAAATTAAGTTATGAAATTGAAATTGAGCCCAGTTTAAATCAAAATACTCCGGATATGCTATTAACAAAAGGAAAGTATTCATGTTATATTGAACTTAAGGCCTATTTTAGTAAGACCGTTGTGGGAGAGCCTGAAATTGCACAGTTAACTAAATATTTCGCAATTGCAAGTAGCGATCCAGAATTATCCGCTAAAATTACAGCAGGTCAGATATATCCACCAAAATTTATGTTGATCCATACAGGTAATCTTATCCCATTTAATAAAAATTCATTATTTACTGGAGAAATTAGAGAAATTCAATCTGAAGATAATAGAATTAAGTTTATTAAAAGAAAATATCGGGATCATCTCAAGAAGTTGGGTAGACCTAATAATATGGAAGGTTTTGATACGCGAAATATATACTATAATGCTTGGCGAAAGTTTAAGAAATATTATTCTGATCCTGATCCTAAGCCTAATATCCTACAATTAGAAAAACCAGTATCTTTAGATGAGTTAATTAAGAAAAGAAATAGCTCTAATGTAATATTGATTCCTTCTGAAATCTTTTCTCAAATACTGGCTCTCTCGAATTTGAAATATGAAAAAAAAATGTTCGAAAGAATTCAAAGTACTTGGATAGAACGTTTGATTTTTGATAAATCACTTCTTGATTTTAACCGATCTTCATAAATCAATAATAATTTCATTTTTTTTGAATTATTTTCATAGTAATCATCGATTGCTTTCCATATAACCTTTAATATATTTTCTCACCTTTTCTGCTGAGGCAAAAACACCGAAATGCCCTTCACATAATATATCAGCATTTAAGTCCAATAATTTCTGCATTGATTTTTGATAATCCTCTAAATTCGAACCAAAACTTTCCATAAAGGGTCCATGAATATCCTGCCCAAAAAGAACTCCTTTATCTCCCAATTTCACATAAATAGAAATTGATCCTGGAGTATGACCAGGAGTGTGTATACTTTTAAAAATATAATTCCCAACAGAAAAATCTTCTTCTACCGCTTTAATTCTCTTGAATAATTTAATTGGTTGATATCTTATGCCATACCAAGGAGCTGCAGTTTTATTATCAAAGCCTTTATTTTCTATTGGTTCCGCATCTAATTCATGTGCGTAAAATTTTACATCTGGTGCAATCTTTAATAAATCACTACATGCTGCAATGTGATCAATGTGACAGTGTGTTAAAAAACAATGCTTTATATTTCTTGGCTTGAATCCCTCATTTTTAATTTTGTGAATCAAACCAATGTTCATTCCACAATCTATTAGAACTAAACCTCCTTCAGATCCTGAATTTACCATAAAAATTGAACAACCAGAATCACCAACATGATATAAATTATTTATAATTTTCCTCATGATTCGAAATCATTTTTAAAAATTCTAATTTTTTTTTCAGAATAATTTCCAATTTTTTTTAAAAATTCGATAGTTATTGGATATCGTGCCAAATCTGCATATGGTAAATAATGAGAATTTAAGAAAACATTTTGAAAATTAGGTTGAACTGCTAATTCAATATACTCAATTCTTTTAGAGATCTCCTCGGCTAGCTTCCTCATTGTTTTTGAAACTAAACACATTCGAGAGCCAGTACCAGCAGCATTTCCTATTCTTTTTACTTTATCAAGAGAAATCTCTGGGTAAATCCCTATCATCCTTGCATTTTCTATATCAATATGCGTCCCAAATGCTCCTGCAATAAACAAATTATCAATATCATCACCCTTTACCCCGAATTTTTGCATCAATATTTCAGTTCCAGTATGCATTGCTGCTTTTGCTAAAATTATTTCTCCAATATCTTTTTGACATATGGTTATATCTCTCTTTGAGAAAGAATCTCTTCCCCATACAAGTACATACTCATATCCATTATCACCTTGTCTTATTCTATCTGATTCAAGATTCTTATTTATTTTTCCTCTTAAATCGATTATTTTTGTTTTTAGCATTTCTGCAGGAATATCGACAATTGCTGAGCCACAAATGCCTCGAGGTTTGGCATTATCAATTGTATAATAAGTAGGTTCTAATGTTTCAGGATTAATCTTTATTTTTTCAATTGCACCATTTGCAGCACGCATACCAAACTTAATATGTGCCCCTTCAAAAGCGGGACCTGAAGCACAAGCACAAGCTAAAATACGTTCTTTATTACCAAGAACTACTTCAGTGTTTGTACCTATATCTAAAGCCATACATAATTCATCACGCTTATATATTTCAGAGGCTAGTATCACGCCGATTGTATCAGCACCTACAAAGCCTGCTACAACGGGAAGTGTATAAATTTTTCCGAATCTATTAATATTCATTCCAATTTTATTATTTTTAACACTTAAACCATTTCTTATAACCGGGACATAGGGGGAATAACCTAATTGCTTTGCATCTAAGTTTAGGAAAAGATGATGCATACAAGTATTTCCAACTGCTGTCATCTCATAAATATTTTCTAAATCAATTGAAACTCTGTTAGTTAAATCAATCAAAAGTTCATTGAGTCCCTCAATAACAACATCATGCATTTGTTGAGGATCTTTATATGCAATTCTTGAAATTACATCCTCTCCAAAGCGAATTTGTGGGTTCATCAAACCTCCAGCTGCTAAAACTTCTCCATTAATTAAATCTATGAGATAACCAGCTAATTTAGTTGTTCCTATATCTACAGAATAACCAAATATTTTTTCAGTAGTATCTCCTGGTTCTATTGTTATAATTTCTGAATTATTCCAAATGCACACGGTAAATTTATAATTATCTTCTCGAATTACCGTGCCAAGGGATTTTAATGCATTAAAATTAAATTTTAATTTTGAAATTCCAAATTTTTTTAGAATATAATCATTTAAACGATCAATATCTGATTTGGGTTCATCTAATGAAGGTTTTTTAAGCTGTATAAATAATTTTTTTATTAACGGTTCTACTTTTACCGGTGCTTTAATCCCTTCAATTTGCAATTTTTGTTTTCCAGTTCGACTTGCTTCAGGAATTCTTATTATTAAATTATTAAATACTCTAATTCGACAAGCTAATCGATAATTTTCATCAATCTGATCTTTTGTTAAAAATTCTTTCTCTTTTTCTGTTAAGGATTCTTTTATTTCTCCCTTTTCAATGATAATTTTGCATTTTCCACATATTCCTTTACCACCACAAAGAGAAACAAGATCAATCCCGGTTAAATTAATTGCTTCAAGAACCGAAATTCCTTGTTCTACATTAATTCTCCTTCCATCAGGTTGAAAACGTATTTCAAATTGTGTCATTTTGAATAATCTACTTTTTTAAGTGAAATAATAAAATGAAAAATATAATTAAATTCATTTGTATTGAAATAAAATCGTTTTTATTTAAATTAATTCTCTAAAAAATCTTGAGAATTCTTGTACAATTAAATTTTTTTCTATATCAAATGCAGGTTCGTGTTCCATATTATCAATAATTAAAAAATTAACCCATAATCAATACCTAAATTACAAATTACTTTTTAATATTATCTTATCTTATAAAATTTTACCCCATTATTGCAAGTTAAGCGAGTGAGAGGTGTTACCTTGTGCTCTGGATAAATCTTCTTTCCTTATTCTGTTCTTTTTCCCATTTTTTACGTTCTGAACGCAAACTAAAGAGATCGATATCCTTATAGATTAAGTTTTCTTCCTTTGATTGTATCATTCTATCAACTCGTTCCTTTTCTGGCGTGTATATGAGAGAATCGCCGAATTCTGCAACGTTAGCGAAGAAACAGTAGGCATAGATAGATCTGCGAGCATCAAAATGTGCTGCCTTGAAATCAGCCGTTACTGGGGTAAAAGCTGGGTTAAGAATTATATCCACCGGTGGCTCAAAATTCTTTAACTCTACCCTAAGGTCCATATCTAGGAAGTCTCGGCATATAATGATCGCGATTCTCCCAAACTCTGTATTGCAGATGATTGTTTTTCGAGGCGTGATTCCAACATCTATTCCTTCCTTGAATCTCTTGCCCTCAAGGTGTATAATAGCTGGGATGTGTTTCTCTTGCTCCCAGAGAATGCCGTTAGGTCCTATTACTACGCTGAGATTTCGTTTTGTTTCTTGATCGTGATAAGATCCTGGAATTATATACATCTCATAAGTTTTGGCAAGATTGGATATATCTTTTAGTAATTCTCCGTAGTTGAGGTCAATAGTCATTTCTGGGAAAAGTAAAATGTTAATTCCTTTTGTGTTGGCGATCTCAATCATGTTTTTGACATTAGATCTTATGATTTCAACTTTATCCTCTCGAAGGCTGAGAAGACCTGCAACTTTTTCTTCATATAACTCGCGTAGGATATCACTTGTATTAGATAGACCTATTTGGGCAATACCAACTCTGCATTCCCGCCTCTGGATTCTTGGATACTCTTCGAGCAAGTTCCTGTAGATAAGTTTGTATTTCTTTTTTGCCGTTCTTTCTTCTAGAACTATTGTTGATTCCTCGGTAAGCTTATATATTTCGCTCATTTTTGGAGATAGGCTAGTTTCTAGGGGACATGCAGGAGCAACAATGCCCACAGTACTCCCAGTGATGGAAGGTGTTTTTATGGTGTTTAAAGCTGATACAAGAATCATTTCTTCTTTCTCTAGCATGATAAGGTGTTCTAGGATTTCTTTTTCCTTGTATTTATAGCCCGCCTTACCGAAAAGTTCTGATGCTGATTTAAAAATATTAACCACAACTTCTAGAAGCCTTTTCTTTTCATCGAGCTCCTTCTCCTCATCTACCTTGATTAAATGCCATGTCGCGTCAAAATAGGCTGAAGTAGCCAGTGTCCAGTCAGCCTCTCCTTCAAAACCACCCTTGCGATATGATACAGCAGCATTTCTAAGATTCCCCTTGATTTTAGGATATAATTGTGCCTTTTTTTTCGTTTCAGATGATTTGTCAAATTTAGTTCCGTGTTCGAGGGCTTTGCAATAAGCAGAATTACCTGAAACTAATAGCTTCATTTTACTATCGGCGAAAAGCATACTTGCTTTTGTAAATAGATTTGCTGCTTCTAAGAATCTATCGGGATCTTTATATTGTTCACCGAGTTCCATGCTTTCCCAAGCTTTACAGAGGTAATATATGGCCTCTAGTTCTTTTCGTTCTCTCTCGATTTTAAAAAAAAAGCAAATATCTCTAAATTGAGATGCTGCGTCTGTAAATTTTTCTGCAGCAGCAACATGTTCGCCATTTTTTGCTAGTATTCTTGCATTTTCAACATTTCTCCTTGCGGAACAATAGTTGATTCTTACTTTTGCTAATTTCTTGAGTTTCTCTATTCTTTCTCCTTCACTTTTCTCTTTAGACTTCTTTAAGGCATTTTCCAGTATTTTTATAGAGTTGTTGAAATTCTTTATGGTTGTTTCAAATCTCTCTATGGCTTTTTGGTGCCTTTCCTGCTTACTGAAGTGTTCTGCCTCTTCCAATGAATTCCAAGCAAGGTAATATAGTGCTTCATAATTGTAACTAGGCAGTTTTTCCAAAATTTCGCATGCTTTTTGGTAGTTTTCCATAGCTTCTAAGTGGTTTTCTCTTTTGTGATACGCCTTAGCTCTTTCAATTAGGCTCCAAGCACACGCATAGTCTATTTTCTCCTTAACTCTGTTTTTTAAAGGTTTATATTCGATGGTTTCCAACGATTCTATATGGGTTTCTTGAGCTTTCTTGTAATGTTCAGCAGAAGTGTTATGATTACCCAATCGATCTTCTATATGTGCGATGTATTCATGGGCAGCAGCTGCATAATAATAATACCCTTTTTCAACGCTATCATTGATTATACAGAGGAATAATTCTCTTGCCTTCAAGATTGCACTGGCATCCATAGAGATAATAGCGAGTTTTTGGTAGAGTGTTCCTAAACGAATTTGAGCGCCAATAATTCTGCCCCGAGACTCCATTTCATTCATAATATATTTTTCAAGTGCATTTATTGTGATGGATAACATTTTGATTTTATCTTCTTTACCTATTGCAATATCCGCTAGAGTTTTGTAGGCTCTGTAGATTGAAGAATAACCAGCAGCTTTTGCATATCCACTTTCATATTTTTCTGAGATATTTTCTGCCATTTTTGCATACTGAAGCATTTTTTGAATATTTTCATCTTTTTCATCTTCCGATGTGGCTAAAATAACTAATTGCGAATATGTTGAGGTTAATATTTGATAAATCCATGCAGAATATGGTAAAAAAGAATTAGCTTTCAAAGATTCATTAGCATATACAATTCCTTTTTCAGCAAAGGACTTTTTTAGGGTTGGATCAATAAAACTCCGTTGAGCAAAGTTTGTATAATAATTTGCAGGTAAAAGGTTCGCAAAAAAACCCGATTGGGAGTATAAATCTTGAAATATCCTACCTAATTCTATTATCTCACGAACATCTTTAAGTATTCTTCTTTGAATGTATTTAAATCTCCCTCCTAATATGGCAAACCAATTTATCCAAAATAAGGAGTATATTATTAAACTTTTATTTTTCGTATTACTAGTAAAAATATAAGCTTTCTCGAGTAGCTTTAATCCTTTATCAATAAATTCTCTCCGCTTCTTTATATCTTCAATAAAGACCCCGTAATAGCCATACCATCCACCGGCAGCGAAAGAAATTTCTCCAAGGACTTTCGAATCAGTAACTCCTTCAATAAATTTTATACTTTTATCGCATTTCTCAAGATATTTTTTGAAGTATTTCCTCCAATGCTCTTCCCGCGTAAAATTTATAATAAAAGGTCTAAGATAACTTGCCACACCTTCAGTAATCAATGATTTAGCAAGTGATTGAATATTACCAATCTTTATTGAAAGTTTCCAACTTTCATCTGCAATTTTTATACATTTTTGATAAACCTCCTCAATCTCTTTAGGATCGCTACAATAAAAAATCAGATTGCATGAAATTTCTGCTCCACGACATAAAGTTCTTGCTATACTCTCTTGATCTTCTTTTTTTGCATACATCTCACTTGATTTAATAAAAAGCTCGTAAGACTCACTAAAGTTTCTCTTTGCTTCCATGATAGACCCTGCAATGACTCCTTTAATGTTAAATATTTCAGCTTCACATTCCAATTCCTCTGGTCTATTTTTTGTCTGCTTAAATAGATTTCTAGCTTTCTTGTAAGCAGTAATTGCAAGATTGTTTGAATTTTTATATTCATCTGCAGTATCTGCAGTTTCGGAATCTTGTGCTCTAGCATATCCTAAATTCTTATAAGCTAACGCAGCTTTTTCTACCATTTTTTTATCCAAAAAAGATTTCGCGACCAGCTCGTACAGCTTAGCTGCTTCCATCCAATTGTAAGCTTTCTCCTCAACGCTGGCTCTTTCTAATAACACACTTTCGTTTTCCTCTTCCGTCATATGTCATCAATTATTATGAAGCCTTTTTTATTTCTCCCATCGGTTTCTAAAGTTAATTTTTAGATAATTAAATATTGATCTTTCTATTAATAACATATTACCTTTTCGTAAAAAAAAATTACTTGTGTCTTTTTCTTTCGTTTAAAGGATAAAAAAAATGTTTCTTCTTTTTATAAATTGGTTTTGGACTAATTAAAACAAATACTACTTATCATAACTTTAAGTATTCTTAAATTTTATTTATTCCTAATTTAATAAAATTAAGTGAGAATTCTTAAATTTTATAAAGAATTAATTAAAAATGCTAATTTATGAATTTGAAAAACATTTCTGATTATCACACTCACAATCAACTGTGTAAACATGCAGCTGGAAGTTTAGAAGATTATATTAAAGCAGCAATTAAAATAGGATTGGGTGAAATTGGATTTTGTGATCATTTTCCAATGTATTACTTACCAGAAAACATCCCAATTGAGAAATACGCTATGACAATGGATGAATTTCCAGAATATATCAATGAGGCAGAAAGATTAAACGATAAATATAATAAAAAAATTTCTGTGAAACTTGGAATTGAAGTTGATTATATGGAAAGACAAGAAGAAGAAATTTCAAATGTGCTAAAAAAATTTTCAGATAAATTGGATTTTGTATTTGGGGCAAGTCATGTTTTAATAGGTAGATTTGGAGCTTGGTGTTTTGATGATCCATATTTCATTGAGAATTATAAAATTTACGGAATTGATGCCATTTACGAACAATATTATGATAAATTATATCATCTGGTGGAGTCAAATTTATTCGATGTAGTAGCTCATTTTGATTTACCTAAAAAATTTAAAAAATTTCCTAAAAACCACGATCGAATTTTTGAGAAAGTTATTAACGTCTTAGAATCCATAAAGAGAAAAGATATGGTTATAGAGATAAATACCAGTGGATTTCGAAAGGATGTAAAAGAACAATATCCCAGTTGGGATATAATTAGAGAAATGTACAATTTGGATATATCAATAATACTAGGTTCGGATGCACATCTTTTGACTGAAGTAGGGTATATGTTTAAAGAGGTTTTATCAGAATTAAAGAAAATTGGTTTTAATCAACTGGTTCGATTCACAAAAAGAAAAAAAGAATATATTGATTTTTAAAATAAAATCGGAAAAACATTAAGAACGATGTAGAATTAAATCAGCGCATTTAATACCCGAATCAGCGGCTAACTGCGTCCCAATTCCGTGAGCGTCCGTTCCTGCAGTGTCTCCAACTACATATAACACCTCGATAGGTAGTATAGAAGATGGTTTAGTTTTACCAGTTTGAGCAGGTGTGAGTGCTAAGCCTTCCACTGGGCATGAAGGCTTTCCAGTAGCTTCTGCGATGTCTTTTGGGAATGATACATCCATGAAATTGAGTTTTTTCTCTAAGTCGGGGTAGAATTCTAAGAGATCGGTATAGTAGACCTCTTGCCATTTGTTCCAATTAGCAACTTTTGATGGAACGACGGTTCCAAAGATTAGGGTTTGACAGCCAGAAGGGGCTAAGCTCGAGTCGATATTAGAAAGGACGGGTCCAAAAAACGGTTCGATTTTGGGGCACCAGGGTCATACTTTCCTTTCCAATCGTTTAGTGTAGGGTGATATTAGCAAAATATGAAAATTGTGATATTTTTCTTGCTCCTTACATTGCAATTATTGCAGAGCCCGTAGTGGTGATTCTATCATCTTGAGTTTTACTAATGACTTCAATTTGAACGAAATTTTCGCCATTTTCTTTATATTTTTTTATAACTTTTCCTGTGAATGATAAAGTATCATTTTCATTTGTCATACCAACGAATCGAATTTTGAAATTTTTAAAAATACCTTCCTTTGCCCAGTCAGATATATAACTTCCAACCATTGACATTACAAGCATTCCGTGGGCAATACACCCAGAGATTCCCATCTGTTTTGCGAAACCTTCATCATAGTGTAGTTTATTATAATCCCCTGATGCTGATGCATAATCTACCAGTTGTTGCCGATTAATTGGACCTTTCTTAACTTCTGGAAGTTCTAAACCTTCCGAAATTTCTTCAAAATTTAATTTATCTCTCAATATTTTTTACCTCTAAATGAATTTAGTGAAATACAATAAATGTGCTTATTGAGTCCCACAATTTTTCTTTAGTTTCTTTATTTTTACCTGTTGTAACTGCGATTACAACATCCATTTTACCTCTTTTACCTTCTTTTTCATCGATGCTTTGTACTTTGGTTTGATATATAATATTATCTCCCGCAAAACATGGGGAATAATATTTATACTCTCTACCACCATCTAATAATTTCTTATAATCAATTCCCAATGTAGCAAAAAATTTTTTATCCCCGGAAAATGTAAATTTAGTATAAAATGTAGGCGGACATGGAATATCCTTAAAACCCTGCTTTTTTGCTTCATTTAAATTGTAGTAAATTGGATTTGAATCTCTGATTGCATTTGCAAATTGAGCAATTTCCCATCGTTTGATAGATGTTTCACTTAATGGAAATTTATAACCAATAAAGTTCCTATCAAGCTTCATTTTTATATCAAATTAATTACTCTAAGATCAATTTTTATAGTTCAATTTATATCTATTAATAGAATATAAAAAATTTTTTGTAGAATAAAGAAAATTGGATGAAATAATAATAAAGAAATCGCGAAATAAATTATGTCCGAAAACGATAATATAAAAACATTAAAAGGAATTCTTGAAAAATTTTCAGATAAATTTAATGATGTTGCATCAGCTTTAATATCAAAATTTAATGAAATTTATGAATCGATTACCTCCATTCAAAAAACTCTAAATAATATCAGTGAAATTCAAATTCAAAGTGATGAATATAAGCAAGGTATGTCAGGTCTAGCAAAAGATATCACAGAATTGAATCAAAAAGTTTTAGATATACCACAAATTAGTTCTACTGTAATAGAGGAAAAACAACCAGAACAAAATCAAGAATTAACTGACGTATTAGATGCATTAGATGCTATGTTAGAAGAAAAACCTAAGGTTATACAAAAAAAAGATTTTAAAAAAAAAGAACCTCCAAGTGTATTACCCCATGAAAAACCAACCCCCATCCCAACACCAAAAAGTGTACCAGAATCAGATATTATCTTAACTCCAGTACCAAAATTAAAACAACCAATAGAAGTCGATACGGGTCTAACTCCAGTGCCAAAATTAGCACCCAAATTAGAAGTATCTTCTAAGTCGCAACAAGAAATTAAACCTCAAGCAATTGCAGAAATACCAATTAAAACTGTGGCTGATGAAAATTTAACTCCTAAATTGGAACAAGAGAAAAAAATTATAAAACCATTAAAGAAAATACCAGAAAAAATTTTAAATATACAAAATACGGACGATATATTTTATAATTTTATGATAGATATTGATCTATCCGAAAATCACCAAACATTAGCCTCAATAATTAAATTAACATCTGATTTATTAAAGACATTTATTAAATTTCATAAAGTATTATTTGATATGATAAAAGTTGCTTCAAATGTAAATCGAGAAAAAGGAGAACTTACTGAAGAATTTAAAAACAATATTAAGAAAAAAGCTGAAGAGTGGAAAAAAGAATTACTTAATATTTAAAAAGAATTATTTTTAACTTTTAATCTAAATTTTTCTTGATCTTAGCCATGTTTCTGTTATGAGACTGTTAAATAATTTAATATGAGCGGGATCTTTTGTATAAAAAGCTAAATAGTTATTAGGCTTAGTCCCAACAGCGCAAAAAAATAATTCCTCTCCATCTCTAAAAATAAGCCATCTATCTTTACTCTCATAACTTCTTATATTGATATTATCAAGACTTTCAAACTCTTCTAAAAGGTCAATATGCTCTTCGACGCTTGGATCTATTAAACAGCTTATCCTCATATTTACTGAGGATTTTACATCATATAAGTCTAGATCTTGCAGATCTGAAATTGATGGACTTGAAATTGAAACTGAATGTAAAGCGTTTAACAAAATTTCTTTCATTTTTTTTATAATTTCATCTCTATCTATTTCAATCTCTGTAAAATCGATGAAAGGACCCCCGGTTCTACTCGCTTTAGATAGCAAATTTTCTAGTTCATTACTTAATTGTTCTATTTCATCATCGGTAGTAGCTAATTCTTCATTTAATTTGCCTAATTCACTTTCTAATTCTGTAATCTTTTTATCTTTTTCTTTTAAAACACTCTCATTAATTGTTGAACCTAATTGCTGAGATAAATCATCTATGGTTTTATTTTTTGTTTCAACCGTTTTTTGTAATGCGTCAATCTGAGTATCTTTTAATCTAATTGAATCTTGTATAGTTTTTATTAAATCATCTTTGGTTTTAATAGTCGTATTGATTGTATTGATTTGATTATCTTTTAATTTAATCTGTTCAGAGAGGGAATCACTTACATTTTTATATTCCTTGAAAGTTTTCCTTAATTCTTCTAACTCTTTTTCCTTTTCTGCAAGTTCGTGTTTTAAATCTTCAATTTCAGAATTACTCATATTTATTTAACCCAAATCTAAATTCAAATTATAAATGTTAATAATTACAATATAAAATAATAATATAATTTGTAGTATTTCAATTTAAACATTAATTAATATTTTTTCTTCCAATATGCCCTTAGAGTTTTGCATTACAAATACATTTTGCCCTTTATAATTATCTGGTAATTTTGTAATTTCAGCGATAATGCTCATTATTTATCTATAAAAGAAACAAGATTTATATAACTCAATTATTATGATAAGAGTATGGAAGACAAATCGACAAAATTTCTTGGTGAAATTGACTATCTTATTTTGAAAGAAATGGATGAAGTTTCAGCAATCCTTGGTATTAGCGTAGGTACAGAAACAGGTCAAGTAATCAGTAATAAATTTAAAAAAGAAATCAAATTATCGGCAAATGAGATTATTGCCGGTTCAAGTAGCCTAATGTTTCTCTCATCTAATATTTCAAAACAATTGTTAAACCAAAAAGTTAAATATCACACAACTGTTGCCAAAAATGAAATATTAATAAATGTTTTAGCAAATAATATCAATGTTTCTGTGATCTTAGATAGAGAATTAACAGAATTAGAAGGAATCGGTTTATATCAGAAAAAAATAACGGATTTTGCAATTAAAATTTCTGCTTTTATCGAAACCTCAGAATATATTAAGAAAGACATATTTGTAGAAATAAAAAGAGCAATTCCAACTGCAATATCAATAGCAATAATAACTAAATCTGGATTACCTATAAAAATTCAATCAGTTATGCCTGGTCCTATGATTTCTGCGATTACATCGGCTTTATTCAATCTTACAGATGTATTATTGAAAAAGAGTGTTGAATATTCAGTTATTAGCGGTGATGATGGTTCTATTATAATACATCAGATTGATAATGACAGAATACTATGCGTAGCAATTCCAGATAGGAGAGAAGATCAAATTGGTAAATATATTGCTAAAATAAAAGAAATAATCAAGGAAAATAAATAAAAGATCTTTCATTTTGTCAATAATTCTATCGATTCTACTATACTCAATGCCCCTTTATATGCTTTTGAGTAATTCTCTGCCTTATATAATATAGAACACAATGGTTCATATGGTTGTATATCTTTACCTGGCGCAGGGACATCTTCCACATTTTTAATTTGTTTTAATTTCTCAATTTTTTGATGTGAAATCAATTTTGGAGCAAAATAAATAAATTTTGAAACAAAATTAGTATTAATATCTAGATTTGAAATTATAATTTCTTTATCCGGATTTAAGCAGCAATTAATATGTTCATCAAGTAAATTTCTATTCAGTGCAACTTCTGCTGCATTTATCGAACCTGGGATTCTAGGATTTATTTCCATTAAATAGGGGCATCCATCTTTTAATACAAAATCAAACCCATTTATTCCAATTAGGTTAAGATGTTTAACTAATTTTAAAGAAATTTCTGAAATTTTATATTGAAGAGAATAATTAAGATCTGCAGGAACAATGTTGCCACAATATATAAATTCACTTGGTGCATTTAAAAATTCTTTTCCAATTAGTTGCTCATTTATTGAAACTATTTTCACATCAACATTATTGCTAATCATAGTACAACTAACATCAATTCCCTCTATATACTCTTGAAACAACCAATTCCCAGACTCTTTCTCAAATTCTTCATTTTCTTTTACTATATTTAATAATTGAGTCTTGGAATTAATTTTAAAAATGTTTAAGCCGCCAGAGCTTTGTTTTTTTTTAATAATAATTGGATAATTTATAAGGTTGTTATCAATTAGATCATAGTTGAATGCTAAAGTTTTAGGAACCTTATATCCCATATTATCTAATAGGGAATTAATACTTAAGATATCTCTTGACTTTATGATTTGGGCGATATTATTACCTAAATATCGAATTGGACGATTTAATTCCTTAATTTTATTAAAAATTTTTTCTCGACCTATAATATTATCGTCTAAACCACTTGCTATTATTAAATAATCCAAATGGGGATGTTTTTCAATCATTTGAAGGGTTAGATCCGTTAAAACATTACTGTAAATTAATTTTAACTTTTGAAAATTGGTTTTCAATTCTTTAGTAATAATTAAAGCATCCTTAATATAAGGAAATAGGTCAGAATCTCCAAAAAAATCTACAGCATATACTTCATAATTTGCATTATATAACGATTCAGATAAAGGTCGAGCATTAAAACCTGAGATAAGAACTTTTTTTTTTTTCTTAACCATTATTAAATAAATTTAAATTATTATTAATTAAAGAACTCTTTTCAATTTGAGGATAGTTTTTGTAGGGTCAATCTCATTAAATTTAAAGATATCTGCTTTACAGTAAAGTTTAAAATTTTTTTTTATTTCTTCTGCGGAAAATGGATGAATTCCCAAATTTCTTGTGGCCCAAGATTTTCTGGGTTCTAATATTACAACTTTTATTTTTCTTTTTGCAATAATTCTTGCAATATCTTTTAATTCCTCAGTAATCAAATTATAGTCTGATTCAATTTGAGCAACTAGATCAGGATAAGTATAAGAAATATTTGCACCACAGTCGCTACAAATAAATATGACAGGAAAAATGTTTCGGTTTCTCATTTTCTCAATGTTTATCATCTCCAAACATTTATGTAGTGCAAAAGCCATGGGTGTATATGATTTACCTTTAATATTTTTGATTTTACTTAGCGCATTTCTTAGTGCAACAGTTGGTTTTTGAAGTACAATCGCATCTTTGCCACGGAACATAATAATACAAATTTTATCCTTTTTCTTATAACCCTCTCTCTGAAGTGCCTCTATTATATTTGTCATTTGCTTTAAAACACTATACATTGATGCAGAAGCATCTAAAATAAAGAACAAAGCTAAAGGTGCTTTAAATTCAAAAACCTTTTCCATTATATCAGTTTTATCTAATTTTAATGGAAATTCAATTTCAGTAGGATTATAGGTCAAATTTTTTAAATAACTCCTAATAGAAGCATCTAGTGCTATATTTCTAGGATGTTCTAGTGGTCTTCGAAAAGAACTATAATGCCCCTTTTTACTTGAAGTAAATCTTGTTCGGTTTCCTACGCCTCGACCGCCAAAATTTGATATTCTCTTAGTATTTCTGATATTATTCAAAATTGAGATTATTTTATCCTCCAATTTATAAGCAAATTTTTGGAAATTGATAGTTTTATTATCTCTATTATCATAAGATTCCTTAGATGGCAATCTCTTAACTTTCCAACCACCTGCAGGGTCATATTTATGGTTTTTATCCTCTTCTTGTGGTGGAGGAAGTTTTTGTTCTTTAGTCTCTGGTAAATTAATTTTATCCTTATCTACTGGATTTCTTTTGAATTGTTCTTGTGGCTCATCAGTAGATTTTAAAGGACCTTCAGTATCTTCATTTGGTTTATAAATATCTAAGTTTTCATATGCTTCTTGAATTTTTCCATAAGCATCGATAATTTTACCTTTTATCTCTTTTGCTGTTATAGTTGCATCAATTGATTCCATTCTATGCTCAAAAACAAGATCTAAAGCAATTTCTAAGTCCTCATTTAGAATATAAGTTCTATTATTAAAAGTCGCATTCGCACGAGCACATCGAATAAATGAAATATCTGCTCTTTGTGAAAAAATACTTAATTCACTGACAACTTCAGATACAAATTGGAAAATGCGCTCTGAAACCTTAACATCTTTTAATGTTTTTCTGGCTTGAATTATTCTCTGTTTCAATTCGTTTTGGTCATTTTGGTATTGTATAATGAATTCCTTAGGATTATCATTAAAATCTATCACTCTTTTAGTAATTTCAGCTCGTACTTTTGGATCTGAAGGTGCTACAATTTTAACTTCTAAACCAAAACGATCTGCAATCTGGGGTCGTAAATCACCCTCATCTGGATTCATTGAACCAACTAAAATAAATCTTGAAGGATGCATTACAGAAATTCCTTCCCTCTCAATGATATTTACACCTGATGCAGAAGCATCCAATAACGTATCTACTATATGATCTTGTAAAAGATTTACCTCATCTATATACAAAATCCCTCTATTTGCTTTTGCTAATAAACCAGCATGAAGACTTCTTATTCCTTCAGCTAAAACTCGTTCTATGTCCAAACTTCCACAGACCATATCCTCTGTAGAGCCTAATGGAAGATTAACCAATTTCATCTGTCTTGTTTCCACTTCAAAATTTCCGTTTTTGACTTTTTCAATACAAATCTCACATAAATCTTCAAGATCAGAATTAGGATTACAATTAAAATAACATCCTTTTATAACTTTTATTTCAGGCATAATATCTATAAGAGAACGGACTGCTGTAGATTTTCCTGTGCCGCGATGACCTGATAAAAGAACCCCTCCAATTAAAGGATCAATAACGTTAAGAATTAATGCAATTTTCATTTTTTCATGTCCAATTATCGCTGTAAAAGGAAAATTGATTTTTCTCATCCGGTCAAAATCAGCTATATAATTGTCTAAAAACTTCTAAATTAAGTAAATTATCCCAAGATAATTTATTAAATTTTTGATACAAATAATCCTTGAAAGAGTTGAGATAGAACGCGAATATGTGTTTTATTTATTAAAATTTCTGAGATATTGCACGTAAATCAGTTTCTAAATTTTCTACTTTTTGTTCCCACTGATTAATTACTTCTAAAGCTTGATGTATAATTATATTTCTTTCTTTATACTCTAAGTAGTCTAAAAATTCTTTCATTTTTTCAATTTTTTTATTTGTTCTTTCAACAAATTTATTTATATCCCTAGTTTGATTCAATAGGACTTCTGGAATCCTCGAAGTTGCTCCCTCTCTTGCAAGTGTTTTGAGATATTCTTCTGTTCCAATTAATTGAGAATCTAATTCCTCTATTGATTTATTCACTTGATTCTGATACGTCTCTATTAGACCTTCTTTAGGGAGTAGATTTGTTACATCAATAATAAAAGCTTGAGTTGTTTGAATTAATTGCGTCATACTCTCATAACCTTCTATTTTGTAATTGATAGGATGATAACTTGCTTCAATTCCACTTACATCATCTAATCGAAAAATCTTAAAACCTGGATCATTTTCTAAAGGAATATCTGGGTCTCCTTTTTTATCAGGCAATTCAATTTGTTTTATTAATCTCATATGATTAAACACTAGTGAAATAGCTAATGGATTATTTGTTTGATAACTCAATGTTGTTCTAATATCGATATGTGACATCATTACTTTAAAACCGGGGTGACTATGATACCATCCAACGGTGAATCCTCCTCTCGAAAATGCCTCATCATCAATTATAGAGAGTGCTTCATAATCTTTATCTTTCCATTTGTATTGATCGATCACTGCATCTCTATCTAATTCCTGGTGCATAATAGGATGCGCTGCTGTAACAATTACATCATCACCAACATTCTTACCAATTAACACACCACTAACTTCCAACCAATCATCTTTTTGTATTCGTGCATTAGCAAATCTAACTGCTGCTGCAACAATTGTCAAATATGCTTTTCTTGGAATTATAACTGTCATTACATATATAATTAAAATTTCTTCCTATAAATGTAGTCCAAAAAAATAATCTTATAAGTATTTTTTTAGCCAATCGATGGTTGCATTAATAAATTCTTTAAGATGATCATTTTTAAAATCGTGGCCTGCATTATCAATTTCAATCATTTTGTGGTGTTCATCTTGAGGAAAATATCCAAATGATTCTCTCGTATAAATGGGGTTAACAGTGGTATCAGCCTTTCCTTGTACAATCAATGCTGGAGTTGTAAATGTTCGAAGATGTGTATTAACATCGGTATTTAAAATATCTTCGATAAAACTGTAATCTATCCAAATAGGTTCAGTAACACCTGAGGAAGGTATTTTAAGCGGCGGTCTCCTAAGATTTTTCAAGATTTCTACTAACTCTATATTTCCTCTTTTGAGCATTCGCATTATATTAAAACCAGGAGCCCAAAAAATAGTTGTCTTTATTCCGGGAAGATTAGCAATTAATAAAGTAAGGCCTCCAAAGGAAAGACCAATAATGGCAATCCAAGAATAATCTTGTCTTTTTGCCCATGCATAAACATCTTCAAGGTCTTTAACTTGTTTAGAGAGTAAAATGAGTTCTCGTTCATTCTCACCAGAACCTGAAAAGTCAAAAATCAACGCATCAAATCCCTCATCGTTCAAAATATTCGCCGTTTTCGTAAAGCGACCCCACTCATATTTATCACCTGTAAATCCATGACATATTATTACAAATGGAGCTTTTTTATTTGAATCCTTAAATAAATTATTCGAGGTAATAAAATGAATTGCACTTAAAGAACCTCCAGAACTTTTGGGAATTAATATTTTGGTTTCAGACATTTTACTTTTCCTTTAATAACTCTGAATATAATAAAATTCATTAAAATTTTTTGTTTGTGAAAAGTTTGGTT
Organism: Promethearchaeota archaeon; assembly: GCA_019058015.1. Taxonomy (GTDB): domain Archaea; phylum Asgardarchaeota; class Lokiarchaeia; order Sigyniarchaeales; family SOKP01; genus 6H3-1. Next base: position 33,854 of record JAHLWH010000258.1, read on the forward strand.
TATTTTAATATCCAGATTTTAATTATAAAAATTTAATTTTGTTTTTTTTCTTTCTTGAGTTTATTCAATATTTCTTGTGGATATTTCGCTTTATAAAAAGGAAGACTAGAAAAAAAATGACTGAAAATACGTGTTATCAATGATGTTTGGTATTTTTTCTTATTTTCCTTGCCGAAATAAATCCGTCGAAAAGGTTCGGCATATTTCCAACCATTTGTTTTCCTTCCAGCTAATTTCATTATCGGTTTATAAATAAACATCATATAATTCATTAGCCAGTATTGAGTTTTATGGCATGCGAGTAATTGATTTACTAAGCCAATATCTTCTTTTTTAAAGGGGAAAAAAAATTGGGACTTAGAGATGAGTAAAAATAGAGAATTGGGATAGAATCTATTAATTTGTAATAGATAATATAAAATATTGCCTTCCCAGTATTTACATGATCCATATGATAATACCAGGTATATATCGGTTTTGGGGCAAAAATTATATCCGGTTTTTCTTTTCTAATATAATTCGCAATTCTATTAATGAAATCTTTATTAAATTTTACAAAACCATCAATATAACCAAAAAAAAAAATATTTTTGGGAGATATTCCGTGAATACTTTGAGCATTATATAATTCCCTTGTTCTGACTTTTGCTAGGAATTTGCCTTTAAACTTATCATATTTAGCACCTGGGAGCCCAAATTCTCCTTTTGTTATTGAAGCAATTTTAATAATATGTTTTCTTTTGCTCTTTATGGCAAGATAATGCATTAATTGAGCACAATTAAACTCTAAATCATCGGGATGAGCTTGAAAAAAGATGATCTTTACCATATTTAATCTCTATAGAACAATCTTAAAAAGATTCTTATTTTGAAAGATTAAAAAATACAAAAAAAAATCTTGTTTTATTATAATCTTGAGATTAATTGATGCAAAAAAATTTAATAAATTTTCTCTCTCTTAAAGTTATTAAAATTCAGGTTAATACAAATTTTACAACGATAAAAATTGGTAGATTGAAATGAATTTTCATATTGAAATCTCAGTTATTCTTAAAAAAATTTGATTTAACGGAAAGAGACGCAAAAAATTATAACAGATATTTGAATTTACCAAATATCAATTTGATAATGAAGAAAATTTAACAAAAATTATGAACTTGCTTAAAAAAGCTAAGCATCAATTTAATGAACGAATACAAGAGATATTCGAATCCAGTCTTTCCGATAATGAAATACTTTCAGAAACATTAGAAAAAAAAGGGTAATACGGCTATTATTATTATTTTGATTGTTTATTAAGTATATTAAGTAATAAAAATTAATAAATAAAGTTAATCACAATTCGTATTAGATAATATTGTAAAATTTCAGAATTTTAATAATAAATGAGTGATTATTGAATTAAGGGCAAAAATGAATAATAAAAAAGATTTTAATGTGCTAAAAGAGTGTATTGATTTTATTCAGGAGTATAAAAGAGAGTTAATTGAAGGAGATACTCCATATACCGAAGGGGATAAAGAAGTAAGTTTTAATATTACAGAAGAGAGAATTTTTCAGATTACTGGCTGTGATGATAACAGAAAGCTGGGATTCGTAGATGGCGGTACCGCTTCGATATTGAGGGCTGCGGATTTTAATATAAGCCTAAATAGAATTGCAGGAGTTTTATTTGAAGTTAATAAACCAATGAATCTTAAAAAAACTCCAGAAATTATAGAATTCTACTCTGCAACTATTCTTGAACCTTTATCTAAAGGTAAAATAGCATATATTACGCGTTTATTTCCAAGAGAACCACAATTTAAAGAATTTTTACCTGATGAGGAAATTATAATTCCATTAGATGAAGTAAAAATGTTGATGGGAATTCGATTTATGCCCAATATTGAAACCTTTGGTGCTGTTGCCATGAGATTTACAGAATGGTCTTATGCCTCAAAATTCATTGAAAATGAATTAGATAAAGGGGATATCTTCATACGAGATGGATCACTTCAAACAGGATTTAAGGATGAAATTCTTTTAGTACGTGGTTTATATTCAATTGCAAAAGAAAAGGACGTTTATTTAACTGGCCTCTCAAAGAGCTGTAGATTAATCACTAAAAATGGGGATTCTTTAATATCTATGATTGATTTAATAGCTAGTAACAAATATCCTGAACAAAAATGGTACTATCATCCAATATATAAAATAACAAAAGCAGATAATTTAGCTGATGTTTATTTCGTAAAACTTCACCAATACGCCCGTTCACCATTTAGGTTTGATATTTATTTAGAACAATCAGAAGGCTTAGATAAGCAAGAAAAAGAAGTAATAATTGCAAATATAGCCCAGAATTCGAGTGATTTATCATTCCCTGGCTATCCATATGGATTAATAAAAGTAGATCAATTATCCCGAGTCGGTGTAAGAGAAATTGAACCCCAAAAAATTCAATTACTATCTGAATTTGATTCAGATATTTATAAAAAATTTATATTACCACGCATTCGCTCTGTCGATGCGCATGATATATTAAATTCAATTAGAAAGAATTAAAAATATAAAAAAAATTAATGGATAAAAATAATGACGAAATTAGGAACTAAGATAGGAAGCTTCGTATCAGGTTCATTTGTCAAATTAAAATTAAGACAAAAATCTGATCAAGAATTTGAGCTCGGACAATTATTTATAGCTGGAAATAGTAAAGAAGATTATTCAATATTCCAGATTAAGGATTTGTATTATGGAAGCCAAATACCAGACAGTTCTTTAGAACTAATGGCGGGGTATGGCTTAGAACGCGAACATTCAAATCTCATAATTTATGAACCGGAGTTAAGAAATTATGTACTTGCTCATGCGAGAGAGTTAATATCTGTAAGAAAAAATTTAGAATTGAAATACGAACTATCAATCCCTAAGAAATTACCGAGATTCTTTTCTGATATATATGATTTAGATAAAACCCATCTCGAATTTTTTCAAGAAGAACAAATTGAAACTCCATTAAATCTTGGTAAAGTGCGTTCCGGCTCTAAAATCTTGGATGTGGATGTAAAAGTAGATGCGACCGAAGTATTAAAGCATCACATTTTAATACCAGCTGCAACCGGAAGAGGTAAGTCAAACTTAGTAAAAGTAATGTTATATGATCTTATGGACAATAATAAATGTGGAAAACTAGTATTCGATCCTCATAATGAATACTATGGAAGCATAACACAAAAAGGATTAAGAGAACATCCAAAAAGGGGTGAACTTTTAGAATATTATACTGTAAGGGATATAGCCGGTCATCTAGATTTAGGATTCAATATGCGTCTTATCAATCCTAGTCATGTTATGCGTAGTATAAAACTTACTGACGCTCAAATACAAACAATCGTAGGTTTTAATAGAATACATAGAGTAAACTGGATTCATGCAATTTTTAGTGATGATACTAATCAATTTAGAAGACCACCAGCACTGGATAATCGTACTTTAGAAGTTGTTAGAAGAAAACTCGGATTATTATTACATATTTTTCTTGAAGATGACGGAAGTATTTCAGAAAATGGAATATATACTTTCAATGGTTATGAACAGATTACCCATGATATTACAACTTCATTGTCAGATGGAAAGACAGTAATAATTGATACCTCTTTATTTGGGGCTGCTGAAGAAATTTTCATTGCTACGATTATCGTAGAAAATATTTTTAATGAATATAAGCGTCTTAAATTTCGAGACCAATTACAAGAAAGACCAGTGATTTCCATCGTAATAGAGGAGGCTCCGCGTGTGATTGGAAAAAAAGTATTAGAATCTATGGATAACATATTTGGAAAAATAGCCCGTGAAGGACGGAAATTTCAAATAGGACTAATTGCAATTACTCAGTTGCCGAGCGTTATAGATCGTGAAATATTGGCAAATATGAATACAAAAATCATTTTAGGAAATGAAATGGGTCCTGAACGGAGAGCATTAATAGATAGTGCTGCTCAAGACTTATCAGATGATTATCAAACAATTGGTAGTCTTGATAAGGGTGAAGCAATTGTTACTTCCACTTTTACCAAATTTGCAGTTCCAATAAACATTCCCTTATTTGAAGATTTTATTAAACAATATCATAAAAAAAATCAATCAACACCAAAACCGAAAAGAAAATCACCTGGGTTTTAAACAATGAAAATAAAATTTGCCCATATAGCCGACTGCCATTTAGGTGCTTGGAGAAATGAAAAATTAAATCAAATTGGATATGAAGCACTTGAAAAAGCTATTGACATAGCAGTTAAAGAAAAAACGGATTTTGTTATTATTAGTGGAGATCTATTCGATGTTAGCAATCCAAAAGTAGATGTTATAGATTTGGCAGTAAGAGAACTAAGAAAGTTAAAGGATGAGAATATATCTGTTTATGGAATTATGGGATCCCATGATTTTTCTCCATCAGATAAATCTATGATTCGGCCTTTAATAACTGCCGGATTGTTTACAAATATTTCTCAAGGGGAAATAACTGAGAAAGATAAATTAAAATTATTATTTACTCAAGATCCAAAAACTAAAATAAAAATAACTGGTTTAAGGGCGAGAAAGAGATGTTTAGAAATTGAAGATTATCAGATTTTAGATTTGGAAATTTTGGAAAAAGAAGAAGGAGTTAAGATTTTTGTACTTCACACATTATTAAGTGAACTAAAACCTATTGAGTTTAAAGATATGAAATCTGCCCCTAAATCTTTACTACCTCAAGGATTTGATTACTATGCTGGTGGACATCTTCATAAAACCGTGCCAGAGAAATTAAGAGATTCTGAAACTCATTTTAAAGTAGATGATAAAACTAAGATAATCTACCCTGGCGCTCTTACACCAATAAATTTTCGCGAACTTGAACAATATAAATTTGGGGGATTTTGTATAATATCAGGAGACATAGACATAGAATCTCAAAAATCAGATTTTGAGGTCAAATTTATTCCAATTAAAATAAAAGAAGTTATATCATTATTTATAGATTGTAATAACAAATCGATTGCTCAAGTCCAAGAATTATTAAAAGACAAAATTGGTAATATCAATTTTAATGACAAAATAGTCACTATTAGAATATTTGGAACTTTAGCTTCTGGAAAAACTTATGAATTAAAAACTAATGAAATAATACAAAAGATAAAAGAAAAAGGGGCTTATGAAGTATTAATTAATAAATCTGCCCTTGCTTCAAAAGAATATGTCTCTATTAGTGTTTCTGTTGGAAAAACAAATGAAGAAATTGAAAACATACTCATTCATGAACACACTCAAAAAGTAAAAATTAAAAAGATCAGTAAAAAAGATATGGAAAACAAGATTCACGAATTATTATCTGTTATAGGCAAAGAAAGAGAAGAGGGAACAAAAACAAAAGAGTATAATGAAGTACTAGTTAATAATTTTAAAAAAGTCTTTCAATTAGAAGAAGAGGGGGATCAATGAAATGATTTTAGAGTCGGTGAAAATTAAAAATATTAGAAGTATTAAAGATCTAGAAATCGAATTTCCGCCTACAACAATGCTCTTCTTTGGAGACATTGGGAGCGGTAAATCCTCAGTATTAAAAGCAATAGAATTTGGATTATTTGGAACCTTAAATGCGGCAAATTTAAGTGGTGATTCATTATTAAGACGAGGAGAAAATACAGGTCTAGTTGAATTAACATTTTCAATTAATGGAAAGAGATATACAATAAAACGTGGATTGAAAAAAATTAAAAGAAAAAAGAAAGGAGAAGGAATAAAAGATATTACTATTTCACAAGGAATGGGCTCAATTATTGAACATTTAGACAATAATATCATGGAAGAAACTTCATATGCCCCTACTGATTTAAGGAATAAAATTCTAAACATTTTAAATTATTCAATAACACGTTATGAAAAAGCACATAAAATTCCTTTATTTCGATATACCGTATATACCCCGCAAGAAGAAGTGAAAGAAATATTACAAGCAAAACCAGATGAGCGATTTGAAATATTAAAAGAAGTTTTTGGCATTGAAAAATACGAGATTTCTCTTAAGAATGTTGGAATCTTAAATGATTTTTTAAATAATAAAAAAAAGGAAATCAAAATCCATCTTGATACAATTGGAGATCCAGAATCATTAATTCCTGAAATGGAAAAAATGATAAAAGAACAAAAAGTAAAAATTGAAAAAATAAAAGTGAGCAAAAAGGAGAAAGAAAAAGAGTTAGAAAAAGAAGAATTGAATGTTGATAAAATTCAATTAGAATTAATTGAATATTCGAAAAAATTAGTTGAAATTGATAACTATCAAAAAATCGTAAATGAATCAATTCTTTTAAAAGATAAAAATGAAAAATCTTTAGAGACTTTATCAAAAGAAATTATAGATTTAGAGAAAAAAATAAAAAATCTACCTGAAATAAAATTTGAAGCAGATTTAACAGAAGAACAACTTGAAAAAAAAATTGAGAAAAATCGTAAGAATCAATCAGAGAGAAAAGAAGATAAAGCGGTATTGGATGAAAAATTGAAAAATATCGATATGCTCCTTAAAGAAGGAAAGTGTTCCTTATGTGGGCAAGAAATACATGAAAAAGAGAGGTTTAATTTTGAACTTAAAGACACAAAAGACAAAATTGCACATTTATCAAAAAAAATTCAAAAATTAACTTCTGAAATTTCTCGGCATGAAACAAATTTAAAAAATTTAAGGAACTATACCACTAATCAAACAAAAAGAAAGTCCTTAAATAAATTAACTGAAGAAAAGAAAAAACGAGAAATTGAATTAACAGATTTAATTAATCAACTAAATGATAAAATAGAAAACAATCAAATTCAAATTTCAACGACTTTAAAAAATTATAAAATACAGAATTTTGAAGAGTTCAAAGAATTTGAAAATAAATTAAAATCTAAATTAGCTGATCAAAAGTATTTTGTAAAAACATTAAAAACTGCAAAATCAGAATTGGAGAAAGTACTATATGCTCAAAAAACCAATTTAGAATTATTAGAGAGAAGACTAAGTGAGTTAAATGATGATCTAAATAGGAAAAAGGTTCTTAAGGAAAAACTTGAATATATAATAGATTTGAAAAATTGGATTGCTGAAGGGTTTCAATATCTTATAAGAGATATCGAGAGAGAAATTATTTCAGCCAGTGCTCGTCAATTTAATGAATATTTTAGAGAATGGTTCAGAACTTTAGTTGAAGAAGAGAATATAGAAGTCGAGATTAGATTGGATGACTTTGAACCTGTTATTACTGTCAACGGATATGATTCTCCATTTAGAGATTTATCAGGAGGAGAAAAAAGTGCACTCTCTTTAGCATATAGACTTGCATTGAATAAAATCATAAATGAAAGGCATCAAGAAATAAAAACAAAGGACTTGATAATTTTAGATGAACCAACCGATGGGTTCAGCCAAGAACAGATAAATAAAATGCAAGATATCTTCGAAAAACTCAATATCGCTCAAATGATAATAATTTCACATGAAAGAAATCTTGATTCTTTTGTAACAGACATTTTTACTTTCAAAAAAGAAAATCATATTACAAAAGTTAAGAAGGAAGTCTTCTAAATTAAAGAAGTGGACAAAAATGGTAAGTAAATCAATGCTATATAAAAAATTATATAAGAATGTTGATGAATCACCTATTCCAGATATAAATGTTGAGCAAATTAGGCAAATTTTGAGTGAAATTCAAAGGCTTCCACCTTCTGGAACCTATGAACTTAGAAAATTTCCAGTTAATTTTAGAATTGAACAAGAAGGGACTCGAAAAGATATCGAATTTCGCTATAAACATATGATGCCCGAGATTGGAACTTCTAAAAATAGGGAACAAATTATTAGTGGGTGGAAAGATACTGGTCGAATTACTAGTGTTGATATTATCTCGTTTTTAACTAAAATAAAAAATAATAGTAGCGAACCCAGAATATATCAAATTGGTCATCGATATTCAGGAGAGGATGATAATTTTTAAACCTAATTATTTAATCATTAAAAAATTACAGCCAGATTGAAACATATACCCTTATTGTTCTACAGAAATATTTAATGAAGAAATGATAAATAGTTTTTAATAATTCTATATAAAAGATCATTGTAAAATAATACGAATCGATTTGAATTTTCATTTGAATTTAATCTCACAGAAATCTGCATCACAAAATCTTTCACCCAGTGCTTCACTTTTAACTGTACTCAGGTTGAGTGGTTTTAATTTCGATTTCATTTCATGATACTGTTCTTGTGTAATTTCTTCATAAGGAGCCTGTTCATAACCGTGTTCATTCAAGGGAAGGAATGTAACTCCTTTCAACTTATCTTCGAATATTTCTAAAGCAACTTTAATATCTTTTGCTTCTTTTTCTTTAAAAGTAACTGTGATAGACACTTGATTATCAGCCCAATATTTCTGGTATGCAGCAGCATTTTCTAACTGTTCCCACATGGATACGTCTTTCTTTGCGCTTTCAAAATATTCTTCATGAATAGGGAATTCTACAACGCTTGTGTTGGGAGAGTATTTATCTGTGTGAATTTCGTATCCGGCTTCTCTCAGAAAAGGAAGCAAATCTGAATTCTCATTAAAACGAATTCTGCGAATATAATATTCAGAATGCGGATAATGTATTCCTGGAGTCACTCCCGGAAGTAAACTTACAGTACCGCTGGGTTTTATTGAGGTCATCTTAATTGACTTAGGGGTAGTTAGCCAATCTGAATATTTTGAATCCAACTCCTTTAAGTATTTGTAACCTTTTTCACACCATTTAAATATTTCCCTACGCCCTTGTTTAATAAAGGCATTAATTATACCCGATTGGGAAGTGCCAATTCTTCTGTTTTTGCCCATAATTGCATTTGTTTGCTTCCAATGTGTATTTAGTATAGTAACTGATTTTGCATAAAGATAAGCATATTTAAGTGTATCTTGAAACTCCTCGTAGGATTCATGATTTGAAGGAAATGTTTCAACCAAGCAACATTGATATGTTAGGATATTTCCAAAGACTCCCATATGTCTTTTTGGCTCATTAAAACAATATACTGGTTCTTTAATATTGAGATACTCTATTTTTATTATTTTTTGCTTTCGCGCCCTATCTATCATTTTACCGTTTGGATGGGCATTATTTATACCATATCTAGAGCCAATTTTTTTAGGATTAATTTTTTTTATTCTAGTTGGGATTTCTTCGCATTCATAGGATGGGATTAAACATACCCAAATATCTTTCTTTCTTATCGTTTTTTTTCCAGAAATCTCAATTTTTTCACCCTTTTTTTTCATTAATCGTATGGACATATGATTAATTCCTACTCTGCGGAGCAATATCTGCAAATCTTTAATATTTTTTTCACTTCCAAAAATTCTATAATTTTCTGTATTTGGATTTTTTTGAACATTACCATCAGAATCAATCCAACCAGCTATGAATTCTAGTATTGATTTTTTACTCATCTCGAAAACCCAATCCTCTAAGCCATCATTTTTTCGCAACATTTTACATTTTTCTAAATTAAGCACCTCTTTCATATTTACCCTCGCATAAGGTTTTTTATGTATTGGGGAGGTTTGTTCCTTATACCACTTACCAGCTATTTTAGCTTCTAATAATTCCTTTTTACTATCGTAAAGAATTAACATGGGCCGCTCATAGTATTTGCCTTTATCAATGTATCCATCACCAATCATTAATCCATATTCATAAGCGTAAGGTTCAGTTGAGCATTTAATTTCTCCTAAATTCCATTCTGGCATTTTATCTCCAATCTTTAATTCTTCAGCCCTTTTCTTCGCGGGTTTTCGTTTCGTTTTTCCCAATGCATGAAATTCATGATATTTAGTGGTATCGAGATATGAACCATCAGAAAAATGCACTCTCACCAATTCTGCGCTTGGTGAAGTCATTTGCACAGTGGTTGTACTCCATTCTTTACCATTCCATAATTTAACGACTTTATCTTTGAGATCCTTAATTTTATAACAACCATCTATAGTATGAATCCTGGTATCTCCGCGTACACATAGCTCATATGATTCAAGACTTTGCTCTCCACAAGGATTTACGCCAGCCACTTTTTTGTCTTTATAATCGGGTGGTTCAGCCATTCTTGAATAGGCTCTTGAATTTTCTAACCACAATACACCTGGCTCTCCATTTTTTGCAATTTGTTCAGCAACAAATGAATAGTCCATACCAAGTTTTGCAAATATTGAATTATTACTCGCCCAGCGGTGGGACGTTAATTTCTCCTTATCTTGCTTCATAGTTATAAATTCTGTATCATTTATATCTCCAAGGGCTATTTCGGCGCTTCTTCTTACATTTCCAGCTACCACACATTTGCCAATAAAATTCATAATATCAACAATATCTATAGAACGAAGTTTATCTCCAAGGCGTTGATCTAAAAGATCCTTAATGTTTTTAATCATTTTTTCAAGCGGTTCTGGTCCAGAGGCGATTCCTCCAAACCCCCTAATTAATTCTCCCGCCGGTCTTATTAAGGAATAATCCAATTTTGGTATGGTTTTTTCAAAAAAATATGCCTCTAAAGTATATTTTAGTGCTTCAACCCATCCTTCTCTGCTATCTGGAATGCGAAATAGAAAATCATCTTCTTTTGGTTTCTTAATGATTATTTTTCCAGCCCCTTTTGTGTCAAATCCAACCCCAACCCCAAGCATTAATGCATCCATTGTCCATTCAAATGGGATCGTCCCTTTAATATCTATATCCTCAGTTGAGGCAAAACCGCAATTATTAAGGGCCATAGAGCCATGTCTATCAATAAATGGGGTTCCCATTATCCATAATCCACGACCTGGAGCAATAAATTTAAAATCCCACATTTTTTGATACATTATTTGAGCGGATTTTTGAGCTTTATCTTCGCTCCATGGTAAACCCAATTTTACACAATGTTCTTTTTGAATTGAGAAACATCCTTCAACAACTCTCTTTAGAGTTTCCCAAAATTCTTCCTTACGATTTTCTTTTTCGATATATCTTGCATAAGTTCTTTTATAAGTAATATAACCTAAGGGACCCCATTTCGGCTGAATTTCTTTAAATTTTTCAATAAAATCTTCATCTAAAGAGAATTTGGTCATACTAATGTTAATATAGCGAGCATAAATGTTTCTAAATTTTTCTAATCCTCTTGTAGTTAATTCAAGGCATACTATCTCTCTAATATACGTGGAAGAAACTCTTTTTAATCCTTGTCCAATTATTTTTCGGAGGACTTCCTGAGCAATTTCCTCACAAGTCTCAAATTCCAATCCAGTTTCTCTATTAATTGATCTTGCGATATATGTAATATCAAAATCTTTAAGTATACCTTTAGAATTGATTACATATTTAGGGTATAAATCGATTAAACTGAAATCCTCATCATTTTCATTAAAATCTACCAATTTTTTCATACTCTCCCTTAATAAAAATAAAAATTATTCTTTTTAATTCCATTGATTTTAGAAGTTCCAAAATATTTAAGAATATTTATTGTAGCATTAACATTTAGAGGAATTTTCTTTTTAAATATAAAGAGAGAATCGACATAATATAAAAAATATCATTTTTATAAAATATCAACAATTACAGAGAATTTTAATATTAAAAAATTTCATCAGTTTTATAATTAAACACATACTAAAATTCAGTCAAAAACAATAAAGATATAAAAAATTAGAATTAATTATAAAACTATAAAAATTATTTATATCATTGTAATATATTTCAATTTGGGTAAAATCATGTCAGAAAAAGATTTTGAACCACTCACTTCTCAGCTTGGAATTGCTGGGACTTCCTACAGATTACAGTTAGGACTAATTAATGAAAAATGGGCATCTAGATTAATGAAAGGAAAGGATGCTATTATTGATTCTTATATTTACGATAATGTTGAGGGAATTACACCAAATGGAAATCGTATCGTCAGTTGGGTCCTCAAAACAGTTGCAATCCCAAATATAAATCCTCATCAAATTATGAAAACAACTCAATTTTTATTGAGACAAGCAAGAGAGAATAAAGATAAAAAGAAAGTTATAGTCCCAATTCAAGAAGCGAAGGAAGTACAGTTAGATAAGGTACCAGAATCAGAATTAAAAAGGCCTAGAACTCAAGGGTGGGTTAAGGAAGAATTATCAGAACGGGAAAGATTTTTCCAAAGAACGAAAGCTAAAGCAATTTCTCAAAAAAATGATGTAGAAAAAGAATCAATTATCCAAGAAAAATCTCCTGAAATAATTTTTACTAAGAAAGAACTTCCCAAGATTCCATCTAAAGATACTGCTGAAACAGAAGAGTTAAAAGAAAAACATTTAGGAAAGGTTTTTTGTCCTTTCTGTGGTTTTCATATAAAGCATTGCCCAAGTTGTGGGAAGGAATTCAAGGACTACAATTAATCCTCTTTTTAATGTTTTTTTTAAAAATTAACTTTGAGTGATAAATTTTAGATTAATTTAGATTATATCTTCAAAATTAATATTAAATTTAAATTAAACACAGCTAATTAGAATAATAATTGAATTTGGATAATATTATAAAAACTTAAAAAATAATATTGGTATAGGAAAATTAAAATGAGATTAATTAATTAAGAAGTTTTGAATATGGCACACACACAAAAGCAAAATTTCATTGATAACTCGAAGGTAATCATTAAACCATTAGCTTATTATAAAATGCTTGTTCATGTTTTACGGTTTGGTTCAAAAATTAAGGATCCTGATAATTACCGTGAATGTATGGGTGTATTATTAGGGGAATTAGCAGGTTCTGGAGAAATTAAAGATGTTATAATACATGATGCGGTTCCAATAAATCATGGAGGTCAAATTGAAGTACAATTTTCAGAAGCCGATTATATATCTTTTGCAAGTATAGATGCAGAGGTTGCTGATAAGGGTTGGTTTTCCGTTGGCTGGTACCACTCTCATCCTGGTCTAGGCGTCTTTTTCTCAGCAGTTGACCTCATAAATCAATTAGGATTTCAAAATCCAAATCCCAGTGCAATTGGAATTGTCTTCGATCATGAACTATTAGAGGAGCAAGGAAATATGGGTTTTAAAATCTTTCGATTAGATAAACCATCTTTTACGGAAATACCAACTAGTTATCATGAGGTAAAATATATCGTAGACCTTCCTGATAATATTGGATTTTATCATGAAATTAAAAATTTAATAGATTGCATACATAAAAAAGAACCTGTTATTTTAGAAATTAATGAAACTCCAGATATATTTGGAGAAATTTCTATTCCTAGTCAAAGTCAAATGATGGCAAAACAACCTGATTTAAATTTAGTAGTACTATTACAATCATTGAATGATGGTATTTCAAAATTTACTTATTCATTCTTTGAACCATTAATTAGATATTTAAACCAATGGGGTCATAAAACAACTAAATTAACAACTGATATCAATCTAAAAACTAGAAAAGGTCTAATAACTCTAAAGGATAACTTATCAAATGGTCTAAGGGAATTACACACCTGGACTAAATTTGCAATTATGGACATATTTAGAGATATGGAAACATATATTGATGATAAATTAGATACATTAGATATTAATAAAAATGCATTAAAAAGTTCTATTCACCAATTAAAAGATACTATTGAATCGAATATATCTAAAATATTCACAGAACAAATAAATACACTAATTAATGAAACAGATTCATTAATCAATAACAGTAAAGAAAAATTTACTTCATTAAAATCTAGTTATGAGAATAATTCTAATCATATAATTCAAAATACTAAATTAATTGATGAGGTTTCCAGGAAAATTAATCAACTAGATAATAAAACGGTGCAAGAAATAGATTCAAACACAGAAAAGATTAAAAAACAATTAGAAAAAACTCTAATGCCTTTAATAAAGGAAATTAATGAAATTAAAAAGAAGCAAGAAGATTTTGTTAGTTCTTTAGATTCTACTATTTCAATCTTAGATAAAGTGTCTAATAACATTCAAAAATTAAAAAATATTAACAACAAAAATCAAGGAGGTTCTTAAAAAATGTCTCCAGAACCACCTCCAAGTAAAGGATTCAAGCCACCTGGCAAAAGACTTTCTCAAGATAAAGTAGTTGTTAAAGATTTTTCACATGAAGGAAAAGTAATAATAAAATCAGACGCTTTTATTACTATGATTTCTCATGTTTTACGCTTCGGTAACGAAGGTCTTGAGAAAAGCGTAGAAGTTCTAGGTGTTTGTATCGGAAAAAAGGCAGAAAAAAAAAATCTAATTTGTTATGAAGCTGTTCCTATAAAACATGGATCAAGTATTGATATCGAATTTAATGATCTAGATTACAAGAAATTTGCTTCTATTGATGAAGAGGCTAATAAAAAGAATATGTCAATAATTGGTTGGTATCATAGCCACCCGAGATTAGGATTAATTTTTACAAATATAGATATTAAAAATCATTTATTTTGGCAAAAGGAAGGAACACCCGATGCCTTTGCAGTTGTATTTGATCATTCACTAATGGGAAAAAATGATTCATTTGGGTTTAAATCCTTCAGATTAGATAATTATCAATTAGGTGAAAAAAGTGATTATCATGAAATTGTTGTTGAAGTCGAGCCTCCAGAATCCTTAGATTTTTTCAAAATTATTAAAAATCTAGTTGAAGAATCCCAAAAAGAAAGTCCCATTATAATAAAAGAATATGATGAAATTGGAGACCTTCAAGAAATTCCTAAACCTACTGAAGGAGAGATAGTTGAAATAAAAGAGGAATCTCCCTTAAAGCCTACTATGGATGGTTTTATGAAGGGCACCCAAGAACTTAAAGACAATTTTTTACCAACATTTCAAGACAAAATAAATAAATGGACGCATGATATTACAGTTGGTACTTCTAAGAGTTCAGCTTTTATATCTAATACTATTTCTACTATGCAGAATTCAACAGATTTAGGTATTAAAAAAGTAGAAGAATGGTTTGAAAAGACTTTATCAACTCAAATGGAAGAATTTAAATTGGAAATTAAAAACCAAGTACAAGAAAGATTAGATTTTGAAATTGAACTTATAAAAGAAATTAATGATAACATTGATCTTATCGTTGAAGACATTGTCAAGATTATCAATGAGAATATTACTCAAAAAATTAATGAAATTGGAGAAAAAATAAAACAAAATTCAAAAATTTTTGAGGATTTGGAAAAAATTCAAGAAAAAATCACTCAAGATGTAAATAAACAAACTGAAATCGTTAATAATACAAATGAAAATACGGAAAAAACAATATCGGGAATAAATCAGAAAGTTAATACAATATCAACCAAATTCAACGAGATCTTAAATGAGGAAATTAATAATATCTCAGATGGATTATCTGTAATTAAAGAACAAACTGAAAAATTTGCCTTTCAATTAGAAACATTACAAAAATCTATTAAGAAAGTAAAAAAAATATAACTCCTTTTTTAATTCGATAGGTCTAGAATTTGAGTTTTGATAAACGAGAGATTTTTAAAGAATATTTAGGAATATTTGTATTAAGTCTTTTTAATTGATTTTTCTTGGCAATATTCGCAAGCATTCGACCAATTCTATCCACTTTAATATCTACACCAAAATACTCTCGTAAAACGGAATTGATTTTATAAGAGCTTAATACAACTACATCTGAAAAGTTCTTTTGACACAAGAGAACTATCGCTTTTTTGACATATTCTTGAAGTTTTAAATTATCTTCGCTCATAAAAAATTTTTCCCTATACTGTAAAATCAAATTTTCATATATAAATTTTTTACTATTAATTTTGTTTGAATTCTTTTAATTTTCCTAACAAATCTCGAATAGATTGAATTGCTTTTGAGTTTGGATTAAAATCGAGTGGTGCAATCCCCTCTAAATCAGCTTTCCCAATTTCCGGGTCAAAAGGAATAACATGAAATGAATTTAATCCAATTTCTTTCAATTTTTTTGTAATTATCTCTAATTCTACTTTGTCTTTAATTTTATTCAATACAATTAAATTGTTTTTTACTCCTAATCCTTTTGACAATTTTAGTATATGTTGAGTTAAATCTATTGACTTTATTGACGGTTCTGTTACAATTAGCATGATCTCTATTCCCTTACCAGTGCCTCTTCCCAAATGTTCCAATCCAGCTTCAAAATCGACAATTACAGCTTCATTTCTCTGTACAAAAAGGTTATAAAGAAGTGTTCTAATTAATACATTTTCCGGGCATAAACATCCTGAACTTGGTTCCTCTATTGAGCCAACAGCAAGCAATTGGACTCCATCGGGTCCATAGATTTTGTATTTATCAGGAATATCTGAAACTTTAGGGTTTATGTTATATATTCCCCCACTTGCTGTACCAGGTCTTTGTCCCGTTCTTTGCTCTATAAGATCAAGCATTTCTTTTATTGGGACTATCTTTTGACGAGTATATTCATCAATCCCCACAGAATAACTTAAATTCATTGATGAATCATTATCAATAGCTAACACATTATAACCATCTTGAGCAAATAATCTAGCCAATGTTCCAGCAATAAGTGTTTTCCCTACTCCTCCCTTTCCAGATACAGCAATTTTCATTTTTTCGGTTCTCGTATAGTTATATAAATATATAAGGTTATTAAATCTTTTAATAATAAAAAATATTTCTCTAAATTATAAATTCGGGATTTAAGCTTTGTTTAAACGTGCAATTGTTAGAAAACCAAGCAAGAATTTTCAAGATGGTATTACAAAATCTAATTTAGGTAAGCCAATATATAATAAAGCGCTTAAACAACATTCAAACTATGTCAAAGTATTAGATAACTGTGGTCTTGAAATAATAAAATTAAATGCAGACGATAGATTTCCAGATTCAACCTTTGTTGAGGATACTGCAATCGTTAATGAAGATTTTGCAATAATTACTAACATTGGTACGTTAAGCAGAAAAGGAGAAGAAGTAGAAATTAAACAAGTATTAGAAATGTTTTATGATAATATTGAATCAATAAAAAAACCGGGAACTGTAGATGGAGGGGATGTTATGAAAGTAGAGAATTGCTATTATATTGGTCTCTCAAAAAGAACAAATAAAGAAGGAGCAAGGCAATTAATAGAGGTTTTAAAGAAATATGGTTATTCTTATGTAACTATTCCATTAACAAATGTTCTTCATTTAAAATCAGGTGTTTCCTATATTGGAGATAATAATCTAATTGCAGCTGGAGAATTTATAGATAATCTTAATTTTATAGGTTATAATATTATCAAAGTTGAAGAAAATGAAAAATACGCTGCAAACAGTGTAAAGATAAATAATTATGTTCTTATACCAAAAGGATTTGAGAAGTTAAAAGAATCAATATTAAGTTTAGGTTATAAAATAATTGAAATTGAAATGTCGGAGTTTAGAAAAATGGATGGTGGTCTTTCTTGTTTATCCCTTAGATTCTAACATCTAATGATGTAAAAACAAGATTATTGAATTTAAAATAAAGTTTTTAATAAAAAGTTATTTTAATTTAACAAGATAAATTTTATTTTTAATTAAAACCAAATTTTAATTTAAGTAGAGATTAAATATTATATTATTAAATTTGGATTGTATTCTTAAAATATGTGAATTTACGGGTTTTAAATATAAAAAATTCTAAATAAAAATGAAAAACATTTATTATAATCTTAAAAGAGCCATTTTCAATAAAGAGATTTATGTAAAAGGCAAAGAACCTTCAAAATCTTATTATGGAAAAAAATTTTGGGGGTTATTTGGAATTTTTTTGTTTTTTTCTTTTATGATTTTTTTTAATATTAATAATCCTGATAATATTTTTTTCCAAATTTTGATGTTTGGAAATCCTTTTGTTTTAGGAAATGCATTAATATTGTTTTATTTTACACTCTCTCTATTATTTAGCGTGGATAAAATAAGACAATTTATATTTGAAAAAAATACTGTTATTAAGCAAATATGTATTTTTTCTGGATTAATTACTGGATGGTTTTTTCTATTTTTATTAGTAGACACCATATTTCAATTTAATTATATGAGCTTTCTTTTAATATTAGCAATGATCTGGCTAATTTTACAAAGTTCAAGATTTTATACGTATTCAAGAAAATTTTCTACTAAAATTGAGGCAAAAGTAGTGGCAAAATATTCAGTTTTTAGGAATTTTATCATCTTTTTAATTCCTTTTCTAATTTTAGGAATTTTAGTAATTATATCCTGGTCTTTTAGAGCTTTTATTGTTTTTCTCACTCTAGATTTCTTGGGAACTTTAAATCCAACAGGATCATTTGAAGTTTATCTAATTGAAATGATAAGAGTAATGCCATTAATATATATTTCACTAATTACAACTATTGTATTCATAATTATTGAATTCATTCTTACTAGGAAGCGGGCAGAAACTAGAAGAGCGGGATTATTTGACAATTTTACATTTGCAATAATTGTTTTTTTCATATTTTTTTATCAAATTTACCAAGTGACATTATATATTATTCTTCTACCAGAAACATCAAATGCATTAAGAGGAGCTTTTGGTGGAGCTTCAAATGTGATTGGGTACCTATTCTTTTTTGAATTTTTTATTTCAATAATATTTTTAATAAGAATTATACGAAAAATTGGAACTACTCTTGGATGGCGAATTTTATTCTTTAAAAAAGATGGTTTAATAATGTTTTTTTTAGCTTGTGTTTTAGGACAAACCATATCACGATTCGCCGTAGCTACTAGCACTCCAAATCAAGAAATTGGTGGGTTATCAGAATTATTAATGCACGATCGTTATCTAATTTCAATTATAATGATAATCTTCTTAGGATTAACCATTTTAGTTTATTACTTAAAACCTCATGAAACTTCAATGTTTATGCGAATTCAAAAAGAGATTGTTAAAGAAGAAGAAAAAAGTATGGAAACAATTTTAAAAATTTTAAGGAATGAATTTATTCGAAGGGGTGAAGCCTTTCCAATTGATTTAATTGAAAAAGAATTAATAAAGGCATCGCAATTATCTAAGGGAATTGTTTATTCAATTATTCGCAAAATTGATGACAAAAAAGTTGATTTTAGAGTAATAACACGACAAGAAAAGGAAGGTACCGAAAGAAAATATGCTGAATTCACTTCAATTACCGAAAAATTTCAAAAGAAAGGAGAAGCTGCTAAAAAAGCAAGGCATTATTTATCAGAACAACTAGTAGAAACCCTTCAAAAACAGCCTGGTGATGCAATGCAACTTCAAAAAAAAATTGATAAAGAGAAAGCTTCAGATAAATTCATTCAATCTCTATCTACTAATTTTTCAAAAAAAGTAATATCAGAGCAAGAACATACTGAATCTATAAAGGAAAAAACGGTCTCATTTACAAAAGAGCATGATGAGTTTCTTGAGGATAGAATTATTAAATTAATTAAAAAAGAATATATCTATCGGATTGAAAATCCCGAACAATATCCAGAATATAAATTCTTAATCTCTGAGATTGCCCCAATAATTGAATTAGAAACAAAAGTTAGTTCAGGTGTTTTGTATCCTCTATTAGAGGAATTAAATAAATCAAATCTTGAATTAAATCTTTTAGACAATAAAGAAAATCCTGATGATAAATTTATAAACTTTATACCGTATTGGGATTTCGATATAGATAATTATTTAATAAATTTCCATCCCGAAGATTATTCAAAAACCGTTATTTATTATTATAAAAAACTAGCTTCTTGTCTAACACAACCAAAATATTTAGATATTTTAAAATCAATTTCTAAGAAAATAAAAAATGAAAACAAATTACAAGAATCTCTAAATTCTTTTTATGATAAATTAATTAAATATTATCCCAAATTTGAAAAAGAATTAAAAAGAGTTCCTGATAAAGGAAAATTAATTAAACTACTTGAAAAATATGCCACTATTATAGAAGCAATACGAAGAAAAACTAAGAATTAACTAACTTAAAATTTATTCACTCAAAAATTATCTCTTATTTTCCTTATATTGTTGATATATTCCAATTTCAATAAATTAAATGTAAAAAAAGTCAACTGAATTTAACTATTCATTCATATTACGTAGATATTATTCTATTTGTTAATTTTCTGTATTATTTAGAAATATATCTAGATATTTTTTAGAAAAAATCAGATTTAATATCAACATCTTTCATCTTTGGGTTAAAAAATGACTTATATTAAATCAATAATATGTCAAGGTTTTAAGAGCTTTCGAAATAGAACTATAGTATACTTTGACAGAGGATTTTCCGCAATTGTAGGGGCTAATGGATCAGGAAAATCAAATATTTTAGATGCTTTTGTTTTTGCTCTTGGAGAGTTATCAGGAAACAAAATGAGAGTAAAAAATGTGAGAGATTTAATATGTAATGGGGGCTCTGTTGAGAAGAATCCTTCTAATTTTGCGCAAGTTGATATTATTTTCGATAATTCTGATGGAAAAATTCTTATTGATAGTAAGGATGTAATTATTTCAAGAAAAATTGATATTAAAGGCAACGGTAATTATTATATTAATAGAAGACGTACAACCAGAAGGGATTTACAAGATTTAATGGATTTATGTAATCTTATTCCAAATTCTACAAATCTGATATTACAGGGAGAGTTATTTCGAATAATAAATATGACCAATTTGGAAAGACGAATTTTAATTGATGAAATTTCTGGGATTGCATCTTATAATGAAAAAAAGGAAAGCGCAAAAAAACAGTTGGAAAAAGTGGAAGAAAACATATCTCGTATTACCATTCTTTTAAACGAAGTTTCTATTCAATTGACCAATCTTGAGTCTGAAAAAAATGATGCACTAGAATATCAACATTTAGATAATGAACAAAAAAATACGGAAAAAGCCTTATTGATTGTAAAAATTAATTCTATTCGTACAGATATAAGGAAAATTGAAGATAAAAAATTAGCAATTAATCAAGAAATTAATGAAATAGAAAAAAATATTATAAATAATAGAAATCTCTTAAGTGAAATAAATGAGAATCTCGAATTTATTAATGAAAAGATTAAGAATCTAGAATCTGAAGAATTGTTAGAATTAACAAAAAAAATTAATGATTTAAAAACAGAAAAAGCGAAATATGAAACTTCAAAGGAACATTTAAATAAAGAAATAGATAAGTTATCGCAAGAAATAATCGAATCAGGCAATAAAAAAGAAAATATTCAAAAAGAAAAGCAGAATTTAAAACAAGAATTAATTCAATTCGAGAAAGAAAAAGAGATACATCATAATAGTTTAACTATTAAAAATCAAGAATTAGATGTTTTGAAAAAGGAATTAGAAAAAATCGATTCTAACTATATGGAAATTCAACAGCAATTATCAATTTTAAGAGAAAAAATTTCAAAAGACCAAGAGACAAAAAATCAACTTTATTCCGAAATAAAAGTTCTGGAAAATAAGCAGCAAAATTTCGAAAATATTAAACACAATACACATGAGAAAATAACCAAATTAAGAAGGGAACTCCAGAATTTTAAAGAAAACCTAATCCAATTAAATGAAAAAAGAAACGAGCATAAAAAAACAGGAACTATTACCCATAATATTAAAAATTTAGAAAGTGAAAAAATCAAAATAGATAACGAACTCAAAAGATTACAAGAAATTATCGAAGACAGACATATTCAACTCATTTCTCTCAAATCTAAAATAAAAACAATTAAAAATTTTAATCAAAATCGAGCCGTAGAGGCAATTCTAAAAATTAAGGATACAGATATAATAAATGGAGAAATTTTTGGGACAATATCACAGTTGGGAAAAATTGATTCGAAATATGATATTGCTCTTGAAGTAGCTGGTGGTGCAAAATTAAAATATATAATAGTAGATTCTCAAAAAACTGCTAAAGAATGTATTCAATATTTGAAAGAAAATAAAATCGGACGTGCTTCATTTATCCCATTGGATAGAATTAAGGTAAATTACCCAAATTTTGCAATTAATAATAATGAAAATGTAATCGGTAGAGTTGTTGATTTAATCCAATTTAACTCTCAATTTGTAAAAGCGTTTGAGTTTGTTTTTGGTAAAACAATAATCGTTAAAGATTTGGAAACAGCAATAAAATTGCCAATAAATGCGAGAAAAGTTACATTAAAAGGAGATATAGTGGAAAGCTCGAATCTAATGCATGGAGGTTCGCATAAAAAAAGAATAGGATTATCTTTTAAATCTATGGAAGAATCTGAAATTCGAGTACTTGAAGAGGACTTAAATAAACTAAGAAATAAAGAAAATATGTTACTTTCTGAACTTAAGCAGATTGACATGAAAATAACTGAATATTATAGGACTAGAATTCAAGGAAATAATTCTCTAAACGAAATAACCCAACAATTAAATCTTTTTGAAGAAAGAATAAATGAAAAAGAAAATGAATTAAATTCCTTAGAAAGCGAGATTCAAAAAATAGACGATGAAAATAATCAAGTTAAAATAAGTTTTGCGGAGAAAAAGAAGATATTAGATGGAATTGTTAATCAAATATCTGATTTAAAAGATCAAGAGAAAAAATTACAGGAAGGGATTCAAAATAGTAAAAATATTAAAATAAAAAATGATATTCAAACTTTAGAAGAAGAAACAAGTCACCTTACAAGTAAAGTTTCAGAACTTGAATTAAAAATTACAAAAATCAAAGCAAAATTAGAAGATTTCATTGAAAATCGCATTAAAGAAATTGAACAAACGATTTCTAAAAACGAAGAAACAATCAAAATTAATTTATCTGAAATTGAATCCATTGATGGGTCTCTTACATCAATAAATTCAGAAATACAAACAATTAATGAGAAAATATTGGAAGAAAATCAGATTCTTGGGCAATATATAGCTGAAAAAAATCAATTATTAAAAAAAATTACAGATCTAAGAATAAAAATTGAAGAAATGAAATCATCAATTCATCCTAAGTCACTTCAAGTTAATACATTGGAAAATAAAATAGAAAATCTAATTGAACAATTACACGAATTTAAAACTGAATTCGGGGAAAACTTCGAACATTTTTTTAATGAAGATAATAATATTATCCCTGAAGAAATTAGACAAAAGTTATCCTTATCTCAACAGAAGTTGGAAGAAATCATTAAAAACTGCATAGAAAAGAAAGTTTTACTAGAACCAGTTAATATGAGAGCAATTGAGAAATATGATAAAATAAAGAATCGATATGATGATTTAATTGAGAAACATGAACAAATTGCAACCGAACGACAAGCTATTCTTAATTTTATTGATCAGATTGAAACAGAGAAAAAAGATGTTTTTATGAGAACTTTTAATAAAATAAATGAAAATTTCGGTATGATTTTTTCAAAATTAAGTCTAAATGGAGAAGCCAAGCTAGAATTAGAAAATCATGATGATCCTTTTGAGGGCGGCCTAATAATAATGGCTCGACCGGGAAGTAAAAAGTGGTGTCTAACTCGGTCAATGTCTGGTGGAGAAAAAACACTCACAATTATTGCCCTGATATTGGGAATTCAACAATATGTTCCTTCACCTTATTATATTTTAGACGAGATTGATGCATGTTTAGATGAGGCTAATACAATACTTGTTGCAGATATGATTAAAGAATTATCCCTTAAATCGCAATTTATTCTAATCACTCATAGAGAACCAACTATGGAAAGAAGCGACCAGTTATTAGGAATTTCAATCACCGATGGTATTAGTCAAGTTGTCAATATTAATATAGTGGAGGCTTTAGCGCAAATTGCTGAGTAATCAAATTGAAAATGGATTCAGTAATAAAGATATTAATTTCAATTGTGAAGATTCAGCATTTATTGATAAAGCAGAAATATATTTAAGACAAATTTTAGAATATGATGAATTTAAAAGAACTATAGAATCCATTTTATTTCAAGCACGACGTCCTGTTAAAATACGAGAATTTTTAAAAATTTTAACAAAAACCTCAAAAGAAAGAATAATAAAAGCAATCTCAGATATTCAAAAAGAATATAAATTATTTAATACCGTATTAAAAATTGTAGAATATGCCGATCAACGATTTGAATTAATCGTAAAAAAAGAGATAATAAATACAGTCGAAAAATTTACACTCGGCGACTTATTCAATCAATTTGAAATTAAAATATTAACATATGTGATTTTTAAGCACTCCAAGGTAAGTAAGAGAGAAATTGCTTCCAAATTTGGAAGTTCAGCATATAATTATATAAAAACTTTAAAAAAGAAAGGATTTATTGAAGAAAACAACAAAATGGTTTTTCTAACTACTCACTTTTATGATTATTTTGAATTAAAGGATAACTCACCAATTAATCTTAAAGAATTTCTGTAGAAATTTTCAAATGCAAAATAGTACCTAATAATTTCAATTTGATAAAAGATTGTTTCCTTTTCATATAAGTCTTTAAATTTATCATCCTCATCTTATCTAAAATACGGAGCGATAAAAAAACAACATTTTTATGTCCTTTATTTGATAAATTTATTATTAAGTGTTATCAAAAATTATTAAATAATCTGAGCCAATCTCTTTAATATACAATGGATTAAAATCCGAAAAGAATTTAAAAGCATCTTCTTTATTATCAAAATATTTCATTCTTTCATCATAACTATTAATTCCATCACTATCCCCTATGAGTGTATCAAATACTTTATATAAAAAATATATAGTTCTATTTTTTATTTTAACTATAGCTGATTTTGACTCTAAAACAATAAGTCTTTTTGTTTTTTCTTTAGCTGTTATTAATAGTTCTTTATGCCTGGGCATTACATGATGAAGTAGATCACAGATAACAATCACATCTGAAGTTGGATAGTCATCAAAATCAAAAACATTTTTATATTTGGTATTAATTCCTTTCATATTTTTTAAAAATTTTTCATTTAAATCCCATCCTTCATATTCACACGATTTATCTAAAAATTTATATAATAATCCAGTTCCACATCCTAAATCCAAAACTTTTTTATTTTTTCCAATACTTCTTGCAATTTCTTTATATCTAAATAAAAAATATTTTCTGTGAATTATTCTCAGAAAAAAATTGTAAATTTTTGGAGAAAGATACATAACTGACTTCATAATTAATCATTTTGGTAGAAATTCATCCTAAGTCTTATTATATAAAGAATATATTCTTAATAAATTTTTTTTACTTCTTTAATAACTAAATCTATCAAATCACTAACATTTGAAATTTGATAAAAGATTGCTCCCTTATCGTATAACTCTTTAAACCTTTTATCCTTATCTTCTCCGATATATGGACTGATAAAAAAACCAACAATTTTATGTCCTTTATTTAATAATTTTAACATTCCTTTTCTTGCAGATTTCCAATTATATAACCCAAAATCTGTAATTAAGATGATTAAAATATTCTTTTCTGCCTTCTCTGCTAATTTTTCCATAGATTTTATGGGTAAAACCGTTCCACTTCCTTGATATTTTAATAGTCTTTTTTCCGCCTTGGTATAATCAAATGTCCAATCACAAATATCAGCTCTACCTGAAAAATTGATGATACTGAATTTACACCCTTTTTTAGCAACATAATGTAATACCGCGAATGCTGCTACTAAGGCAATATGATATGGTGATTTTGAATTCTTACTTATTCTTTTAGAATATGACCAATTCATGGAACCAGATGAATCTAAAACAATCATTAAATCTGGAAGTTGTTTTTCTTGCATAATTCCCGGTCCTTCTATAGAAACCCACTTTTTTGTAGTAATATTAGGAATAAGTTTGGGGTAATTCAATAAACTTTGAACAACATCAAGTTCTTCTAGAGGGTCTCCAATCCTCCAAGTTTCCGGATATGCCGGCATTAATCCACTTGGTTTTTTCTCATATAATTTAATTGAAATTAAGTCTTTAGCCAAACCTCGATACCATGTATTTAATACTTCCCCATTTTTTAAAATTCCCGCTTGCACTGCTGGTGATCCAAATTCATTCAAACTCTTTTCTTTTGCGAATTCTTCGGCTTTCCTATTTTTCGCATCCTCATTATTACTTTTAATCCTATCTGAATTCCGATTTTCTAATGGATTTCCCATTATTTGAACAATTTCTTCAGGCATTTCTATAATATTTCCTTTACCATCATCAGAAAATCTACGAGCATTTCCTTCAGTACAGGAGTTTGCCCCAATTCCGATAAGTGTAAATGTATCATTAACAATTGGTTTCAATATTGCAGCAATTTTTCTTGTTTTTTCCGCCCATTTTGAATCATCTTCAAAATTCTTACTAATAATTTTAGTAATTCTCTTTGCAGTATTATTTACTTCCCTGAAATCATATTTTTCATCGATTTTTTGATTCCATAAGAGTTCATAACATCTAAAGATCAATTCGGCAAAAGGTGCAATTTTCTTTTTCTTACCCATAATTCCATTAAAGGTGTGTTGTGCTTCCCATAACATATCCTCTGGATATTTCTGATGTAATTTTGTGTCTATAATTAAATCAGCAAAAAAATTTACGACGATCGGAGCAAAAATATTCGAAACCGATTTCATTGCCGCACTTAATAGACGTGCATTTATTAACCCATCATAAGGAATAAGATCATAATGTCCAATTTCGTGCATAGCATTAACAAAAAAATATCTTACGTAATCATTATTTTCTATAAACAATGGTGCTTGAGCTAAATTCATAGTTATTTGCCATTGTTCAGATATGTCAATATAAAACCCTTCAATACGAGTGTAATCAAATTTAAAGTTTGGAATTGATAAAGGTGGGAAAAAATATTCTTCTAAAGCCTTAGACCATGCGATTCCTGCAAGATCTCTTAGTTTTTCTTCATTTTGTAGTAATATTTTTTTAGAGACTTCTTTTCGACTCTTGAGTTTTACCTTTTTTGATTTAGGTGGCAGCTATTCGTTCTCCTCGATAAAAGGTTCTTTTTCAATTAGTTTTTTCAATTTTAAAGCATCTGATCCTCCAGAAATACCAAAATTCACCGTTGAATTCTCACTTGTACCAGAAACATTTATCTCAATTAATAAATCTTTAGTCCTGATTTGTTTCGTTTGCCGTTTCTCAAAAGACTGTTTAATCAATTCATCCAACTCAGGAAATTCAACGGCTATTGAAGCCCATATATCTTGCCAATATTTATATTTGAAATTAAAAACCCTTATGGTTTGTTTATATAATTCTTCATTGCAACGATTTATTAAATCCCCGCGATTTGGAAATTCAATGTTTTCTAATAAATCATCTTTAATTTTAGAAAGTATTTCAATATCATTTCTCTTTGAAGCAGCTGTAATTTCTTTCGCAACTTCTGCATATTTTTTATTATTTAATGTTTTAATTAGTGGGTCTAAATCTTGTTTCACTATTAAATCATTATTAACATATTTCTTTAATGTCTGCAAATCGGTCTCTGAACCTTCGCCTAATCTAAATTTATCTAAAACATCATAAGCCTCTTTTCGCTTTAAATATCTCTTTCTAACATTATCAATTAAATCTTTTGTATAATACAATTTATTTCCATAATATGGACTAGCATTCAATTCTCTATCAGTGAAATTAACTCTATGTGAAATCACATATGGTGCAATATTTACTACTAAAGGGAGTTCTATATTATTTAATCCCAATAACCATGCCAATGCTTTTGAATATCTCAGAAGATCTTTTGCTACTCTAACGCTTAATATTGAAGAAACCTTATTACAAATATTTACCTTCGTGTTAAAATGACAACCGGAACATAAACCTTCACCCGGTTTTAATTCCTCAATATTTCCTTTATCAATTCGCATACATAAAGTAAACTCACGAATTATTGCATGAATGATATTATTAGCATCTGTGGTGCAATCTATCTTATCAACTTGATACCAGATCTCCATAAGTTCATCAAGCGTTAATACCTGAGGCACTTGAACAAGTTCATCGTAGCCACTATATTTTTCATCTCTACCTTTTAATATTATTTGAAGATCATGACTTGTTGGCATGGAAATTGGAACTGATATACCAAACCTATCTAGAAAAGGTTCCGATAATTCAAAAGTTCCTACATCTTGAGGATTTATTGTTGCATATAAACAAAATTTTGAAATATTTTTGACCTCATCAAAATATTTAACTTGCCCCTCAGCCAACAATGATAATAATATGTCCTGAGCATATGGAGACAACCGATTCACTTCATCAATTATTTTCCAGAAATCTATTACAAATCTTCTCCAACTGACTATTTCCTTTCCTTGCATCAATTCCCCTAATTTTAAAGTTCCTATTAACTTTTCCTCCGTTAGTTGTGGATGCCCTCGAATTATTGAAGCTTCTATTTCTTTAAGTGATTTCCCGGTAACCATTCTGCCTAATAACTTACAAATTGAGGTTTTACCACCACCATGTCCTCCAATTAATAACATTGCGGAATTGGGAGCTATTGCGTTAAGCATACAGATTGTTAATATTTCCGGAAGACTTCTTTTTTCTACTTTTTTCTTTCCCTCTGGAGTGAAAGATATTTCAATATTACGTGAATGAACAAATAACTGATTTGCTTCAAGTAAATTTATAATCTTCCAAATTTTTTTGCGCAGTAAATTGCTATTTAACTCCTTATTCTGAACTAAGCTTTTTTTTGTCGTCAAATTCTTTCAAATATTAAGTTTGATGAATAAATTCAGTTTTATAGTTAGCAAAAATAATAAATCCTATAAATTTTTGTATCATTTGATATTATCTTTGAATTTTTTATAATTTTCACTTTTTTAGAAAATCTGTTGTCTTGTTAAATTTAAATACACATTTTGTTCATTTATTATAAGAAAGAATTGGATTTGCATCGGACTCCGAGGGTATCCCTCAATTGTGAAAGAGGGCACTCATATCGAGAGAATAAAGTATTCCCAAATGCTCTTATCGCGGATGGGATAGAGGCTATCGGACTGTAGCCACAAATAATTTATCAAAAACATAGTTGATAATATTATTTGAAATATGATTTATCTACTTTAATAAGTTTTAATGGTCTACATAATTAAGAAATTCTATTTATAAAAATATATTTTTAATGGGACAATGGTGCAATATTAAGATCATAGAATTGTTCTTTATATGATATTTTTTAATATTTAATTCTTTAATAGAATCCGTAATAATTGGAAATAGTATTTTCAGAAGGTTTACCTTTAGGAGTCCATCCGTTATTATTCCAACCACCACCTACATCATGTGTAGTTGGATTGTCCCACCACCAAATAAACATTCCATCTAGCCATTGCCTACTCGGTGCCGTCGAGAAGAGTGCTTTATAACAGAGGTCTTGGGCATTGGTATCTATTGTACTTTTACCGGTATCAGCAGGATTTTCCCAGCATATTGGTTGAGATTCATAACCTACTTCCGTAAAAATTATCTGCATTTCGTTAAAATTTGATAAATTATACCATTCTTCGATGTCATTTAAAGCTAAGTTCCAACCATTAATTAAATCGGAAAGATTAGGATTATTTCCTTCATATAATGGAAAATAAGCATCAATTCCAACATAATCTAGCAAATTCCAGAAGCAAACAGAATTATAATTTGACCAATCTGCAGCATAAGTTAAATTACCTGAATAATGATTCCTGATGCCAGTTATAGTATCCAACCAATCATTGTAACGCATTGTATCACTCGATTTATACTCACAACCGATGCAATATAATTCAACATTCTCATCTTCAGCTATTTCTGCATAGTGCCAGATAAACTTTTGATAAGAACTAAACCAAGCACTCCAATTCAAGGGTTGAAATTCTGCACGCCAGGTTTCGTCTCGGGCGTCAACATATGGTTTTAGCATTACATTTTTATTTTTTAAATGCAAATATTGTATCGCATAACGGATACTAGCATCTGAAGGAGACTCCTCAGCATGCGGCGCTATAATGGTCGAAATTCCATTTTCTTGATACCATATCGGAATTAACGCCACCCATTCGGAGTTTGTAGCCAGCATTCGATCAATATTATCATACTCATTCTTATTAAGCAATAGATCGGTCGCAAACGGAACATAAGTTATTCCTCTTTGAAAATTAGGATTTTGTGAAATTATTGGATTATAGAAATCAGATTCTGAATCAACAAAAATTCTTATAATTGCAAATGAGAGAGAAACAATTATAATTATACTAAATAAAAATATTAATACTCGCTTGTTATTAGGCATATTTCCTCAAAACAATTGATATATTGTCAATTATTTAAAAGATTTTTAACTACATTTAATAATAAATGTTTTTATATTTTAATTTAAATTATTTTTCCGACCAATTTTTGTAAATTGGTTTATTCTTTATCTTGCTCAGATTTTAGATTTTTGGAAAATTCAATTAATAATTTTTCGCAATCATTAATAATTCTTTTTACCGGTTCTTTATATTTAAATGCATCCTCTTTAAAATCTTCATTTGTCATCCCATCAATATATCCATAAGAAGATAATCCTCTCTTTTTAACTAATTCTCTCAAAATTTTTGAATGATATTTAATTTTATTTAAAAACCATTTAGGAATAGATTGTTTTTTTAAATTTAAATAAACGTTTGATACATCATGTTTTTTTGGATACTCTATACAGAAAAGTATCAATATTGCTTTGAGAGCTTGTTCGACTGACATCTGGCAGGAATAAATTACATCATTCCATCTTTTATCTTCAAATCCTCTAACAGCACTTTGATACCAGCTTTTTGCTCTCTTTAAGGCTTCTTGAGAAATTTCTAAATTATTCATAATTCAATTATCTCTCCAAATTTAATATCATTCCTTTTCCAATAGAAATCCTCATCGCTATAGAAAATGCGTTTTAGCCCCTTCTTTTTAATTCTTAGTTTAGTTTTATTAATAAATTTTAAACCAATTTGATTTCTATCAAAAATTAGTAATCCATCCATTGCAATGTCATAAAATAATGTTCTAAATTTATCTAAATCTTTATGAAATAAGGATATCTCTTGAATTGGAGTATAAAGATAATTTCCTTGCTCATCTTTTAAGTTATTTTTATCATAAAAATTTAATATAACCTCTGTTAATTTTTCATCTAATTGCATATTTTTTGATATTTTATTTGAAAATATTATTAATACGTCGATATCGCTTTCTTTAGTCCATTTCCCTCTCGCAACAGAGCCAAATAATATAACACTTAAAAGATCTTCTTTAAAAATTTCTTTTAATTTAATAAGAAAATTATAAAGATAATCTCTATAAAAGAATGGTAAATGATCAAAATTTTCATAAATTTCATCCTCATCCAGACTATCTTCAATCTTTTTTAAATTTGTCAAGATATTTTTACCTTTTTCTGTTAATTTGTAAAATCTATCTTTTTGAACGATAAGATTTTTATTAATTAAAAATTTTAACCTTTTTGATCGAGTATTCTTATTTCTAACACATATGGACAAATCTGTAAATGTAGATTCGAAAGTAACCTCTAATTTCTTTAATATTTTAAAGCAATAATTATCAATTAGGTCCATTATTAAAATAATATTAGTTTATATTTTTATACCTTTGGTTTAAATTCCAATACAAAAAAATGTTTTTATGGCAAATTTCCAAAAAATTTATAAAATGTATTTAAATCAAATGAAATTAAATAATTTTTAAAAATTTGATTTCTATTTTAAATATAGACAATAAAATTAATGGTTGAAGACGTTGGGTCATTTAAAACACAATCCGAAAAGATCCAAAGAAAAAATTGATGATACTAAAGAAGAACCATTACCTCCTAAAAAGTACGTATATCGCAAATCCCGAACAAGCATTTGGATGGTTCTTATCTTTTTAGCCATATCCGGAATTTTAATTATTGCAATTTTTATTACATTTACTCCGAGAGAAACAGAAACAATTGAGAAATATGATCTAGTATTACTAGATTATACTATCTGGGTTGAAGAAAATCATGATTACAATTACTCAAATCCTGTTATTCAAATATACAATACTACATTAAATGTTTCTTCACGGTATGATGAGAATGTAGAGGATGGATTAATATTAGGATTTTATAATGAGCTCTTAGGAAAGTCTGTTGGGCATGGCCGTACATTTAATATAAATGTAACTATTGATCTTGATAAAGATGGTATTGATGATGTAACTAATAAAGATGCATTAGGCTATGGATTTCCAGGAGATGGATTGTTATATAATAGAACAATTATGATAAACTATAAAATTTTAGCGATACAAAAAGCTAATGCCACAATAAGTTAAAACTCAATAAAAAACAATTAAATATTAATCGAAAAAACATATAACTTGAAAAATCTAAGATTTAATGTATTCTTTTTTAATATCATCAATATAATACGCGATCTCTTCTATCTGGTCTTCCCCACTAATTACTTTATCTAATTTTTCAATTAATTTCTTAGGAAATATTTCTACCGTTGAAATTTCTTCTCGATATTGTTTAATTCTATCTGTAACTGTATATTCATCTGTACTTCTCTTTGTATCAATCTCCTCCATTACAATATCTATATAAGAATTTATGAAACCATTATTTATTTCTTTTTCAAATTTTTCAACGTCCATAGTAACTTCTTGAATTAAATGGTAATATTTTTGATTTACAGCTTCGATTTCTTCCTCTTTTTTTTCTTCTAACTCTTCAACTTTTGGTTGGATTTCACTCTTTTTTACTTCGAGTTCTTCAAGTTTCTTTTTCAGTTGATCAATCATATTTTATCTTAATATAGGAATTTATTTAAAATTTTTTTCACATTTGGAGATATTAGAGATTTTTCATAGTTTTAAAATTTCATCTAATTGATTAATAATAAAATTAGGCTGGTATTCCCAACTTTTAATCTCTTTAGTATAATGATGTTTTTTTCTTAATATTAAGCAAGATTTGATTTTCGCTTTATTAGCAGAAATAATATCCACTATAGAATCTCCAATCATAATTGCTTCTGATTTGATTCTTTTAAAGTTTTTCTCTCTTTTATTTTGCCCGTTTTCCAAGAAATAATTTAATACAATATTTATTCCAGTAGGTTCTGGCTTACAAATGGTTTGATCTTCACCTAACCCAACAACAATATCAAAATATTTTTTTATTTTTAAATAATCCAATTGATATTTTATAATATTATCTGGAGTATTGCTTATTATACCCATTCTTTTATTTAATCTATAAAGTTCCTTGAGAACTTGTAAAACATCTTCAAAAAGCATAATTCTGCCATCATGAATTAATTTCTTCCGTTGTTTAAAATCTTTTAAATCAAGCACTTTCCAGAATTTTTGATGGGTTTCAATGCCCCAAGATTCTAACAAATTAATGTATTGTTTTCCAACAAACCAAATCTGTTTTCTCTCATTGAATTCGGGAATTCTCTTAACATCAAATTCCTTCAATGTTTCTACAAGTAATTTATCGAAATAATTCCCTATGTTAGGAATTTCGACAAGGCAATTATCCAAATCAAATAAGAAATAATTAAAGTTCAATCTTGAAGTTCTCCAATAATAAAATTTAACTTAAAAAAAACCCAAATGCATTTTTTTTCCATTATCATCAAATACATAAATCACACCCATAGAAAGGATCTCATTTTGGCCTTCATTATTTTCATCTATGGATCTTTTCTTTTTTCTAGCTACTTTCTTTAGTGTTTCAAATGAAAGTTTAAATGTTTTATTACACTCCTCACAATGGATGGAATAAGTTTGCACTAATTTGACCTCATCTTCTGTTTCTTCTTTTTTAATCGGCTTCAATTTCTCTATATTTTTATTTTCACAACCCGGAATAAAACATTGAGTAAGTTCAATTTTTTCCATACCCCTTCTTCCAAGAGCAATATACCCCATGTAAGGAATTTCATCCCATAAATCCTTTTCAGTCATTATTTATCTCATTTATTTATAATTAGTTAATTTTAATTTCAATATTCCCTTCAATAAAAATAATAATTCATATTTATAATAATTAAAACCTTTTTTCTTATAAAAGGAAAATTTCTATATTAAAAAAAAATATTGAATGTTAATGGAGAAAAAAGAAATAATCTCAAGAGAAAAAATTGAACATCTTGCAAGATTAGCCTTAATTGATTTAAGCGAAGAGGAAAAAGAAAATATCTCTAAGCAATTAAACAATATATTAGATTATTTTCAAAAACTAAATGAACTTGACACTTCAAACGTCGAACCAACAAGACATGTGATTGATGATTTAAAAAATGTTTTTAGAGAAGATATTCCAGGAAAATCCCTCACTCAAGAGGAGGCTTTAAGGAATGCTCGTGATAAACAAGACGGTTTTTTTAAAGCCCCTAGAATAATTAAAGAATGAAAAACAGATGTAGAAATTATTTTTCTCTTTCTCTCGCTTCTTTTAGATGGTTGGTTAAAAATTCTATAGTTTTCTCCATTTCTCGCAATGCCTTTTCTCTCTCTTCAGGAGTTAGATTATTATAATCTTTCTTAAGATCTTTACCCATTGGAGGTTGAGACATAGATTTATATTTTTTATAAATTAAAGCCTGAATATAATCATCATATCTTTTTATTGCTTTAATTAATTCTGGTTTCTCCTTTATTTTCTCCCATAACTCCAAGGTTTCTATCGCATTTATACCCATATCGATTCTAAACCAACAAATTGGAACTAATTCTTCTCTCTGGATGGCGTAAAAAACCGCATCTATATTATCTTGGTCAATTTCCATTTCCTTTACCTCACCTTCTTTCATTACAATATTTTCGGTCAAAATGTAAAAATTTGCTGCACCTCTCGAAGTCCCAACCAATCCAATGCCAAATCCCTTTGCATTTCTAATTTTATCTGCTAAATCTTCAATTTTTTCTCCAATTATATGAAATAAATTTTTTGCTTTACCCTGAAATTCTATATTTATTCTATCTTCTTTTTCAATTGAAGAAGTAATTAATTCTGGGAAAAGATCTAAGTCCCTCCCATGTTTATGAGCTTTCATTAATCTATTTACTGTTTGATAATCTAATTCTAATCCGTTAATTGCAACGTTCTCATTCATAAAAGCGTCAACTTCAACGTCCAAAATCCCAAAAAAAAGTTTCTTTTCATTCATTATTTTATAAATTACATTTACCAATCTCTTTGTTAATTCTTCAGGATCCTCTCTAATTGATGAATACTCTTGTGTGGTAAAACTTTTAATCTGATCTTTTATACCTTCTTCACGATAAAACTCACCCCATGAAATCTCCGTGAATATTTCTTGTTCAAATTTTAAGTTGCTAACATCATCCATACTTAAAACGCATTTATTCCCTCCTAATTCTACCCCGGATTTCGTTCCAAAGGCTAATAATGAGCTTGGAGGGTTTATGAAATACAATTTTGGAGCACATCTCAGAGAGTTTTATTATAAAAGTGTTCTTAAATTTAATTTATTTTCTTATACGCTCTTCTTATACTATTTATATCGTTTTCAGAAATAAATAATTTCAGTTCCAATTACTATATAATCGGTTTTGGAACTGAAAAAAACTCTAAATACCAATTTTAATTATTAAAATTAATGACTTCAAATCATGAAGAAGACTTAAATGAATCACATTTTCTTTACTCTATATTGAATCCAAAGAGTATTTGCATTTTTGGAGCAAACAATAATTTACTTACTACAATGGGGTCAATGCAATTGAGGAATATAATTGCTGGAGGATTTCCTAAAGAGAAAATATATCCAATTCATCTTCGGCTAAATGAAGTTCAAGGAATCAAAGCATATAAGAATGTACTAGATTTACCCGAAACTCCAGATTTAGCATTTATTATTTTACCACCCAGAATCATCCCTCAGATAATGGAAGAGTGTGGTCAAAAAGGAATAAAACGTTTAATTATCACATCAGGTGGTTTCAGAGAGGTTGGTTCTGATGGTTTTGAACTCTCACAAAAGATAAATAATATTGCAAAGAAATATCATATGAGGTTTATTGGCCCAAATTGTCTCGGCATCTATAATGGTTGGTATCAGCCAGAAATTATAAAATCTCATTTTAATACAATGTGGATTTATTATTTCCCTGAAAGGGGTAATATTTCCATAGCTAGTCAATCTGGAACTATCGCATGTCACACATTTTGGCAAGCTAATGATTGGGCTGTTAAAATCGGTAAATCAATATCAGTGGGTAATGAAAATAATATTGATTTAGTTGATATCTTAGAATTCTTCAAAGAAGACCCTCAAACAAGCGTAATTGGATTATATATAGAAGAAATAAAGCGTGGAAAAGAATTTATTAAATTAGTAAAGGAAATAACTCCTAAAAAACCTATTGTGGCGATTTATGCTGGTGGGACAGAAGCGACAACAAGATCAATTATGAGCCATACTGGTGCAATTGGCGGAAATCAAAAAATATTTGATGCAGTCTTCAAGGAAACAGGCATTATCACCACTGATTCTATAACAGATTTTTTATATTATCTTAGAACTTTATCTTTTGCTCAAAATAATAAAATATTTACAAACGGAAATAGAGTGGGAATAATTACAGATTCTGGAGGCTCCGGTTCAATGATGGTTAAGACCGCCGAAATGTATGGTCTTGAAGTCCCTGAGTTTTCTGAATATTTACAATCCGAGATTAGAAAACATATTCCTCCTACTGCCAGCGCATGTAATCCTATTGATGTAACTTTCGATATTGACTTTTTGAATATGTTTCTCAAATTTCCTAAACTTTTAATGAAATCAAATGAGATAGACGCAATAATAATTTATGGAGTCTTCGATTTTGATGATGTTATGGAAACTATGAGTAAATCTGGAATGTATATTGACGAAACAATGAAAAATATATCACAAATAATAGATCTCCGTGTTCTGAAACCAATAAAACGTTTAATGAAAAAGTATTCAATTCCCGTATTTTATGTTGGGCCATATCCTTATAGATATCCTTGGTATCAAAAGTTTATCTCTCACGATGTTCCTATTTTCGATTTCTGGGACTATCCAACAAAATGTATGAGTGTATTAGCAAAATATTCAGAATATCGAAAGAGATTTAATTAATTTACTTTTCATTTTTTACCAGTTGAACCAAATCCCCCGAAATTTCTTTCTGACTCGGGGAGCTTATCTACTTCTACGAATTCATAATCATATTTTTTAGCTAAAATTATTTGGCAAATTCTATCACCCTTATGCAAAACAACATCTGAGTTTGATAAATTTACTACAATTGCCATCCATTCATTTCTATAACCAGAATCAATTGTTCCTGGTGTATTCACTATACTTAAACCATCCCATAAAGCAAGACCGCTTCTTGGAACAACCTTAAAATAAAATCCTTCGAGTATTGCAGTTGCAAATCCTAAAGAACATCCAATTCTTTCAAGAGGGCGTAAGATATAGGTGTCGGATTTAACTACTTCCAAAAGTTTTTCACCTTTATCATCAATAATAACTTTTTTAAAACCGGTTATCCGAGCATCTGCACCAGCATCATCGGGCTTAGAAGGAATAGGAATTTGAATCTCTTTATCAATTTTTTTAAAAGGAATTTTCATAAATTCTAATCTCTAAATGTATAATTAAATCAAAATTAGTACAATAAGTACGATAATAAAAATAAAAATAAAAAGAAATTTTATCAATCAATAAATAATCTCAATTTTATTTTGTGACTTCCAAATTTTTTTAAGAATAAATATAAATAATTTTGTAATAACACATTCGAAAAGAAAAAAGATAAGATTAAAGTTAAGTTCGAAATATTATAATTTAAATTTAATTTAACATTAATAAATGGAGAATTATCTATGATTGTTATTGATAGATACGATCCGAGAAAAGATAAGGAAGAAATTCTAGAAATTTTTGAGGATTTTATCGAAAATAAATCGTACTTCTTCTCACACAAAGAACGATTTGAAACAGAATTAAATAAAAGAGTTCTCGATCTTAAATATCGAAATTCAATAATTCTCGCAAGAGAAAATGGGAAGATTGTTGGTGCTGGATTTGTTTCTGGATACATAGATATCTTAGGTAATGAAAATTGTGTAATTCATCAAGTAATGACAAAAAAAGAAGATTCTTACAAACGTAGCATAGAAGAACGGATTATAAGAGAATTAATGAAATATGTAAAAAACACTTTGAAAATAAATAAAGCATACATCCAATGCCGCGATTCTGATGGTGCCTTAAGATCATTATTATTAAAATTAGGTATCAAGAAATCTAAAGAAGTTTTATACGAAACTGAGTTGTAATTATTAATCTAATCATTAAAACATCTTCATTTTTTATTTTAATTTTTTTTTGAAATATCTTTTTAATTAAAAAAGTATTGTAATTAGTTGGGTGTGTTAATATTTGTAATGATAGCGATGAGAATGATTTAGAAGAAGGATTATTATTATTTAATCAAGAAAAATATGAAGAAGCCATGATAAATTTCAAAAAATTTTAAAAGAAAATCCTAAAAACCTTAAAGTAAAAGAGAATTTAATCAAATGCTTATTTAAATATGGACTTCAACTGGATGATGGTTTTACTCCAGATTATGAAAGAGCTACTCATTGTTATCAGAAAATCATTGAATTAGATGAAAATAACACAAAAGCTTGGTATAATTTAGGAATTCTTTTTTTTAAACAGAAAAAATATGAAAAGGCAATCGAATATTATAATAAAGCCCTAGAAATAAATCCCAAAGATAAATTTGTTTTATATAATATAGGGCTTCTCTATGAGGAAATGAAGGATTATAAACGATCTCAATCTTATTATAATCAATCATTAAATATTGATCCCTCATTTAGATACGCAATCCAAGGCAAACGAGAGTCGGAAAGAATGTTAAAAATATTAAGTGAATCTGATACTGATTTAGAGTCTATTAATTTTCATTCTTTCCCTAAGGATTTTGTTGATAAATTAAAAAGATTGATTAAAATTTCTTCAAAAATAAAAATAGAGTATATTGGAACAATATTACAGTCAAATAAAGAAGAGTTGTTGAATTTAATTATATTATGGGCTGAAAAATTCGATTTTAAGATAGATGGGGATTATTTAATTCTAAATGAGTTAAAGTTGGATAATTTCTTAACTTATCTTGCAAATTATGAAATTTAAAAAGGTTGTTTAAGAAATTTGATGGTAAATTAAAATTCATAGGTGATGTATTAAAAATAAAAAATGAAATGCAATGAAAATAGATGGTAGCAATAAAAGGTACACCTATATTATTACTGGGATTCTCATATTACCAGCCGCTGTAGCTATTTTCGGGGCATTTGCATTGGGAGTTATGGGTTTGATATCTTCTCAGATAAAGGTGTCCAACCTTTAAATACAGGAATGTCATATATTGTGAGAAACAACAATTCAGAACAAATATTCTCACCATCATTACACTCTGGAAATGATAAGACCGTGTTAATACTGCAATGGGACCAACTCGGCCCAGTGTATGTTAAAGCGGGTCCCATCACGCTTAAAGATTTTGATCACCTTGGTGATCTAGATGTCAATATAGAAGACGTCTCAGGTTGGTCAATTAAAGCTGAAGTCATGAGTAATTATGAGCTTATAAATTCAACAGTATATCTTTATCAGTATGTTAATGGAGAATATGATTATTTGAATGGTGCCAAACTCTTTATAACTTGGACGCAAACTGGTTTTGTATCATATTGGCCTTACGTTTGTGATCCTGATGAATGGATATATATTGATCCAATGTTTTAACGAGATTGTAATTATGTTCAAAGGAAAAATTATTTATTGAATTATCTAAAACTTGATCTTCATTAAATTTTGGAACATATCCAACATTAGAAGATGTTTTAATTAACCCTCCAATATTATGTTCCAAGAATTTTTTTAATCAACATTTCAATAATATCATCTGA
This sequence comes from Promethearchaeota archaeon, assembly GCA_019058015.1. GTDB lineage: Archaea > Asgardarchaeota > Lokiarchaeia > Sigyniarchaeales > SOKP01 > 6H3-1. Next base: position 73,855 of record JAHLWH010000258.1, read on the forward strand.
AATTATTCCTGGTCTAGGTTTAATACTTCCAATTAGCACATTTTTTACAATATCAGAAAGTAGAACATTGATAGAAGCATTTTCTTTTACAGCCTTTTCATTTTCCAATGCACGTTTTCTACCCAACAATTTTGCCATAGCAATTCCAGCTCGAATTGATGCGGGGATTTCAATTTCCGTTTTATTCTTTCGAGTAGCTTCAATAATTTGATATATCAAATCCAATTCTGCTTCACTTACGGTAAAATGTTCTGGTAAATTAATTCGTATTATTTCTAATTCAGTTGCTTTATCAGGATATGTTAATCGTATCCAAATTTTTATTCTATCTTTTAATGCTTCACTAAGACGGTGGGTTCCAGCTAATTCTTCAAGATTCATAGCACAAATAAAAAAGAAATCATTTTTTGCTTTTATTCTGCCCAAATGTGGTATTCCAATTGATCTCTCTTCTAGAGGTTCTAATAAAGTGTTTTGGGAGTATTCTGTTGCTCTATTTATTTCATTTGCTAAAAAAGTTCCTCCAGTTAACATAGATTTCAATAAGGGACCCGAATTAAAAGATTCTATACAAAAGCCCTTTTGTAAAGTAAGAGCAGGATCAAAACTTCCTAAAAGGTGTGAAGGCTTGATGGATTCATCCATTGTTAGCCAGTAAAAATTTGTATTCTTTTGTTCTTTTGCCCTATGTTGAGCAAAGTATCTACAAAGAATTGTTTTACCCACACCAGGAGGTCCAACAAGTGCAGGAAATAATCCTGTTGCCTCAGCATCTTTCAGTAATTCAAATGCCTTTTCATATTGTCCTGATAGTACAATTTTTATATCTTCACTATCATGTGCTTGTAGCAAATTATCTTCCAATAACTTTTTAAAATTCAATTTAGAATTCATTATCTTTTCATTGTTTGATTTTATTTTTAATCCATTACTGATTGCTATATCTTGAAATAATTATTAAAACGATTAATCAATCTTATTTTAACTTGACTTTACAGGTTATTGAAAAATTATGATCATTTCTTCCCTTACTATTATCTCAACTTTTTTTAATTAATTTAAAATCCATTAGTTTTACTTTTTTTCAAATCTATGAAAAATCAAAATTATCATCTCGATCGATCACGTTAAGAGATAATCCTAATTTTTGAGTAATATCTTCAAATTTTTTAAACAATTCTTCATTAAGCCTAAGATTTCCTTTTACCATTAAAATTTCTAAAATTTTTGCTCCATAATAGGTTCGAGCTATTCTAGAGACATCATACATTAAAATTTGTTCTTTATTTATTTTATAGATTGATAAATTTTCAAATTCATCTCTCCGAATATTAGATATTTCTGTGGAATATTTTGAAAATGGTGTGTTTCTCATCTTATCTAAATCGAATATAAAAGTACTTCCAATTTCTTTTTTTTCTAGAATATCTTTTATGATTTTGTGTATTAAATTAATAATTTCTTCACGGAGAGCATCTTTAGTTATTTGAGGATTAATTAAAGTGTAAATTATTTCATTATACGGAATTTGAATTCCGATAAAATAGTTCGAGAGATTTAGAATTGATAAAATAGTTTCAATATTATTCTCACTTATTTTTCCAAGATCATCAAAAAGGTGATTATCTCCTTGAAATATTGTCTTATACAAAAATTCTTTAAATTCATGAATAAATTGATGAAAGTGCGGAACAAATTTTTTCCTAGGATCTTCTTCTAAGATTTGAATTGCTCTGAAAGGGGAAATTTCTTTTTTCAATGCTTTTTCTACCAACGAAAGAGGGTAATAACCCTCGACATAAGACATTCCTTTTGAAATACTATCAATTGCGTCTTTAAACGAACATTTAGCAATGATTTCAATAACTTTATATTTATTCTTATAAATTTCTTCAGCTATTTTTTTACAATAACACAGGTCAAATGGCTTAAGGTCATTGAATAAATGATGGTTAAAATCAGGAATTAATAAATTTGGTCCGTATGCAATCACATTACTTCCATTAATGGGGTCTTTCGCAAGATCCCATTCAACTATCATTATCTCATCGATATTTGGGAATTCTATACCCGCATCAAGAAAATAATCCACCCCATATCTTAATAGTGGGTACCCCTGCTTTGATTTGATGCTGGGATTCATTGAATCTCCCCAAAATTTATTTTTAAAATATAAAACACTTGGAAACTCTTTCCAATCAAAGTCAAATAGACGCTCAAAGATATAAAAATTTTGACCGATATCCCGAGATTTAATCAGATTCTTTTTTTCACCAAAAAATCCTAAGTGAGGCAAGAGATACTCGATATAGAATTTATTTGTTAAATTAGTAGGATCATGCTCTACAATGAAAGTGTTATTTATCTTTTTAAAGTTTGCTTTAGCCTTATGAATTCTATTTTTTTTAGTTAGTAATTTTAAGAATGCCAACTTTCTGAGATAAAATCTATTGATAAGTTGGCTCACTTCCTGTATATATGATTCATATTCTACAATGTATAATTCTTCTGGAATTCGAAGTGTTTTCATCTGTTTCTTCATAATTTCTACGTCTTCAAGCATGTTCCCTTCTTATTAGAACTTAATTTAATAATTGGATATATTAATTATTCACTATTTTTCTTTGAAGAAGGGTATAACGCATATACCTTATCCCAATACAATTTATTAGTCTACGTCTCGTAATTAACTAATGTTAATTTGTCATTGTTGGGCTACATTCTAATTTTTGCTACTTTTATTGTTTCTCCTAAATATTTAGATTTCAGGGAATACACTATGATTTACCCTTTTATCTTAATACTATTCTTCGTTAATTTTACTATATGGAGGCACTATGCAGTCATCCTACCGATTTTATATCTGTATTGTATAGAATACTTCAGTATCGAAAGAGAAACAAATTGGAAGTATTTGCCATTTATTTGTTTGTTTAGACTAAGTTTTCCAATTCCCTTAAACTATATGGTATTGATCCTCCCCGAACTTTTAGCACCCATTACAAGTGTTTTATTTATTATTGCCTTTTGCGTTTATTTCGTAGTGTATAAACGCGATCTAAAAAATACAACTTCTCAAATAAATGAATACAAAAAAAAGATTAAATAAATTTTAAGTTTTTGTTATTTTCTTTTGATGATTATCACAATATTATTGTTTAACAACCTTTAAATTTAAAAAAAATATATAAAAAATTTTATTAATTTATGCATTTGGATTTTCCAATATAACAGCTACTCCTTGACCCCCACCGCAACATGCATTAGCACAACCATACTTAGCCTTCTTGTCTTTTAAGATTCGTGCTAAGGTACCTGGTAATCTAACCATTGTCGAGCCCAAAGGATGACCAATTGCTGTCGCACCACCCATAACATTAACCTTTTCTTCCGGAATGTTAAAGTGTTTCATACAATTTAAGGTAACAACAGTAAATGCTTCGTTTATTTCCCAATAATCCATATCATCAGCAGTTAGACCAGCATATTTTAAAGCCATTTCCGTTGCAGGGACAGGTCCTCTGCCCATAACAGATGGATCAACAGCACCCCAACCAATAGAAGCAATTTTCGCCATTGGTTTAAGACCTCTTTTTTCTGCTTCTTTAGCATCCATCACAAGAGCTGCAGTCGCTCCAGCGTTTAATGGTGATGAATTTCCTGCTGTAATTACTCCTTCTTTCGTGCCTTCTCGATCAATATATCCTTGTTTGCCGCCATTTTTCTCTAAAAAGAAAGGTCTTGATAATCTCCTTAATTTTGCAACACCTTCTAAGGTGGAAGCTCTTGCAGCCATATCTCTATCAACCATCATTGGTTCTTCAACATTTCCGTCAGCATGCCCTTCAATTGGAATGATTTCACCTTTAAACCATCCTTCTTTCTGGTTTTTAACCGTTAAATTATGAGATCTTACTCCAAATTTATCCAAATCTTCTTTAGTAAAGGCAGGCATTTCTTCTTCGTATAGTTTTTGAGCGGTTTGGATCATATTTATTGTAGTCATAAGGTCGTATTGAGGTCTATACCATTTACTTTTTTTATTTACCATAGCCAAGTTTGGTCTGACCCAATCATTTTGCATTGAAACCCGGGTCATATGTTCAACTCCAGTAGCCAAACAAATTTTGCTATAACCTGTCATAATTTCCATTATACCAACATGTAGTCCCGAACCACCAGATCCGCATTGTCTATCCACAAACAATGCTGGTACTTCCACTGGAAACTCAGCTATAAAACAGGGAAGTCTGCCTCCATATGTCCAATTTTCATAGACTCCCATTGCAGTACCAACTGTTACCTCATCAACATCCTTTTTTTCAATTCCTTTATCGGCTAATTTTTGGTCAAAGAATTCTTTCATTAACATGCCTAGTAATTCATCACTTCTGATTTCACCAAAAACATCTCTTTCAGGTTGTTTTGGTCTAGAACGGGAAAAAGCTGTGCGGGCATAATCTATAAGCCATACTTCATTTATTTCTTTACCCATTTTTAAAGTTCTCTCTTTTTTTAAAATTATTTTAACAATAAGTTTTTGATGTTAATTAAGGAAATAAAAAAATTATATTAAACTTTTTGATAAACTGATTTTGAATATCAAAATATAACATTAAAGTTTTTGATAAATTTTTTTGAAAATGTTAAGAACCTATTAGAATTATTTTTATTTTTAAAATATTTAGATTAATTATGTCCAATATTAACATAGGTAAAAATGAGGAATCATTGGTATCAGTTATTGCTGGCAGTAATTCTGATAAGCAAGTTTTTGACAAAGCACTAAAAGTGTTAGACGAAAATAATATACCACATGAATTTAAAATTCTTTCTGCACATAGAAATCCCGAAGAATTAGATAAATACATTAAATCGACAAAATCTTTAATTTTTATAGCAGTTGCAGGTTTATCTGCAGCCTTACCTGGAGTAATAGCCTCTAAAACAGACAAACTTGTAATAGGGGTTCCTGTAAATCATAATTTAGGGGGATTAGATGCATTATTATCTATTGTTCAAATGCCACCAGGAGTACCTGTTGCTTGTGTGGGAATTGATCGTGGTGATAATGCAGCCTATTTAGCCATTCGAATTTTAAAGTTATTGAAAAAAATCCAAATTGGAAAATAATATAGAAAGTGAAAAAGATGGAAGATATTAATCTTATAAAAAAATGGAAGCGTGAAGCTGCAAAACTTGCAGTTAAAGAAAATATTAAAAATAATATGAAAATCGGTATAGGTAGTGGTTCTACTATTGTTTTTGTTGTAAGGGAATTAGCTAAAATTGTAAAAGAAAATAATTGGGATATTATTTGCATTCCTACATCATATCAGGCAGAGCAGTTAATAATTGAAAACGGATTAACTTTGGGGACATTAAATCAAAATCCCGAGCTTGATATAGATCTCGACGGGGCTGATGAAATTGATGAAAACCTGAATTTAATAAAAGGAGGTGGCGGTTGCTTGGTTCAAGAAAAAATTCTCGCTTCTTATTCTAAAAAATTAATTATTATAGCAGATTTCAGAAAGAAATCGAAATATCTTGGAGAAAAATGGAAAAAAGGAGTTCCAATTGAAATTTTACCAGGAGCTTGCATTCCTATTATGAAAGAAATTGAAAAATTAGGGGGTACTCCTAACTTAAGAATGGGTGTAGCTAAAATGGGTCCAGTCGTTACAGATAATGGAAATTTCATTATTGATGTTGATTTTAATGTCATAAAAGATCCTGAAGATTTAAATAAAAAATTATTAAGTATTTCAGGAATTGTTGATACTGGCCTTTTTATAAATATGGCATCAATTGCTTATATTGGTAAAGAAGATGGCTCCGTTCAAAAATTAGAGAAACACTAAAAAAAAAAATTAAGTAGGAAATGTAAATTTATTTTTATTCATTATGTTTTAATATTCTCATTTTCTAAATCTGAATGTTCTGATTTATTTGAATACATAGGTTCTCCGCAATGTGGACAAAAAACACACTTTCGTTCAATTTGATTTTTACATTTTGGGCACATCTCTTTAAAAGCAACTGTTAGGGGAATGTTCTTAGCAATATTTTCAAATGTTTTTTTTATTAAATCCTGAACTTCAGATATTTTATCGTTATGCTCCTCTTCTGGAAATGAATGTATATAAATCGATATTAATTCGTTTAAAAAATTTTCCACAAATTTTATTTGATCTAAGAAATGTTGATTTACTTTTCCCTTCAAAATTTCCTTTCCAGCTTCTGTTAATTGATAGAGTGTTTTTAATGGGCCAATTGGACTTTTAACTTTCCTTGTTTTTAAAAAACCTTGAGTTTTTAATTTGGATAAAATCGGATAAATTGTTCCTGATTTAGCCTCCCATGTCCCTGCAAAGTGTTCATTTAAATAATGAATAAGGTCATAACCAGAAATCTCTTCATGGGTGAAAATATTCTCTAGTATCGTGAATTCTAAGGGAGTCAATTTATCTTTTTTAATATCAGCAAATAGTTTCTTCTTAAATTCAGAAGTCTCTGTTTCTACTTGGTCTTTGATATCCAAAAATTTCCCAAACCACATCTATTTCTCACAAATTACTTCTTTTTTTTTTCTAATCTAATCTTCATTTTTTGAAGTTCTTTTTCAATAGCAATTTCTTTTTTCGATCTTCTTTCATCAAATTTAGCTATTGGCTGCCTAAAATATAGCAAGTAAATGATCAGTTGTACAATCAAAGCAAATCCCCAAGTAAATGCTGGGAAAAAAACCCATAAATATGACCTGAGAGTTAAAATATTGATAAGAAATAATAATAACATTGTTGAGAGATAAGCAGTTAAATTAAATATCAAACCTCTTTTCGCCATAGGATATACTCCCCGTGCATATAAAATGTATCCAACAGTATGGACATTTAACCCAATTAACCATCCAAAAAAGGGGTAAAATATCCATAACTCATTAGGAATTGTTAAGAGATTTATAACTAAAAGTAGTGCATTCACCAATACGAAAGCAGTTAAATGAATTTTAACCGAAGTTCTATAATTTATCTTTTCTTCAGCAATCTTTCTTAAACTATCTTCAGAAAACTTAGAACTAACATCCATATTTCTTCACAATTTAAATTTTACTATTTAATTAATTGTTGAAAATACATAGTGTTACTTAATATAAAAAAAGAATTCCACATATTTAAATCTTATTGTTAGTTCTACATAGCTTCGTTCTTTGAAAAAATACGAAAAGGGTGAAGATTAAAATATTATAAATAGTGGACCTGACGGGAATTGAACCCGTGACCTCTTGCATGCCAAGCAAGCGATCTTCCACTAATCCACAGGCCCAGAAATAACTATAGGAATCTTTTTTTTTCTTTTTAGATCATACTATAAGTGTTATTTATTTCAAATAAATTTTTTCAAAATTTGCCATGCATAAATATAATAAATAATTATTGTAAAAGCAGAAATTGTCAAGTATCCATACGTATGATTGACTATAATAAGATTTTTCAATTAAATTTTACTTTATTATAATAATCATTTTTTTTCCCAATATTTCTCTGACATAAGCAGGTGGCTCATATTCCTATTACTAAAATTAGGGGTTCACAATTAATTCCTATAATTTTAATCATGATTCTTTTATTTATTTCCGTTGCTTGTGCGAATATGTTAATACCAAGTTATGGTGTAATAAAAGAATATTTTAATATTGATGATTCACTTGTAGCAATTCCGGATGCTTTTTTTGTATTGGTTAGTGCATTTTTCGCATTACTTTGGGGATATTATACTGATAAAATAAATAGATCAAAAGTAATAATGGCTGGGGCTTTCGCTTGGACTATTGGAATGATTCTTACAGGAACGAGTGAATTTTATGAAGTATTAATTTTTTCTAGGATTTTAAGTGGTTTTGGTCTGGGATGTGTTTTACCAGTAGGATATTCGATCATATCAGACATAATCCCACCGGATGAGCGCTCTGGTTGGTTTGGAACCCTTGCGATCTTAAGTAGTGTTTCAAATGGTATTGGACAAGGACTTTCGTCATTTCTAGGTCCTCTAAATATATGGGGGTTTGGCTGGAAATTTCCCTTCATCCTTCTCTCAATAATAAGCATTATTGTGACTTTTATATTATTTTTTGTAGAATTTCCACATCGAGGTGCTAGCGAGGCAGAATTATTAGATTTGTCCCAATATGAATTAGAATATGTTTATAAAATATCCAAAAGTGAATTAACGCAAATCCTTCAAAAAAAAACAAATAAATACTTAATAATTCAAGGATTTTTTGCAATTATCCCGGGAACGATTATTGTATATTTTTTAATTTCTATGTTGTCCGAATCTTTTTTCAATGTATTGCCGGCATCTATACGTATTCAAACAGCAACAATTTTTGGTGGTTTAGTTGGACTTGGATATATTTTAGGTAATATGCTTCTTTCAGGATTGAGCGATACATTATTTAGAAGGAATCGTAAAAATCGTGTTAGATTAGCAATAATTTGTATGGTTGCAACAGTACCATTATGCTTAATATCATTTTTCATGTTAAGTCCTTTAAATTCCGAATTTGTAGATTCTTTAAATATTCCCGATCCGATCCCAATCGAACAAACAGGACAATACATTTTTATAGTTGTTGGAGCAATATTTGCGAACTATCCTTCTTATATAATTTTCTTCATTTTTGCATTGATTGGTTCAACTTTTAGTGCAGGACCTATTGCAAATAGAACAGCTGTGATGGTTGATGTTAATTTACCTGAACATAAAGGTACTACTGCATCTCTATTTCGTCTCTCAGAACAAGTAGGTAAGGGGATGACGTTGCTTATTTCCTATACTCTAATTACATTATTGGGAAGTATTTTTAACATGATGATTATTGCAATATTATTTTGGATCCCAGGAGCAATTTGTTGGTCTCTCTCTCTCAAATCTGTTATTAAGGACATGGATGAAAAATCTAAAATGTTATCAGAAAGAAAACAAACATCATTAATCGACTATATCTTTGAATTGGAAATTCAAATTGATCGAGCATTACAGAAAGTACATGATTTGAAATTTTATTTTACTTCAAACAAAAAGAAATTTTTGTCGTTATTAAATGATGCAATAGAAATTTTTTCCTTTTGTGAGACCCGAGGTGAAAGCAGAAGTATTACCAATATTGAAAATAAGGCCCATATTCTCAAATTAAAAGCGATTCTACTCAAACAAGACTATAAGAAATTACAAAAAGAATTATCAAAAGAAGATATCTCACAAGAGCGAAGAAAAAAGTTAGAGATAGATAAAAATCAATTAATGGTATCCCTTGATGAGTGGGAAATTAGTAGCCTAGGTAAACTTAAAACTCTATATGATGATGGTTATCTATGGATATATGAAGCTCGATTAAAAAGAAAATATGATCTTTTTAAAACATTACTAGATGTAAAACGAGCAATTGCAATATATAATCGTGTGGAATTACTATTAAAAGAGCGTATTGAGGGTTATAACATTCAAGAGACAGAACTTTCTGAAGAAGATAAAAAGTATCTTGAAACTATTGAGTTATTGCATGATAAGAGTCAAAAAGCTAAAGACGCTACAGAAAAATTAGAAAATAATCTCAATCAAATACTAAGTGAATTGAATAAATTAGGTATCAGTCAAAAAGAATTTAAGAAAATTTCTGCGATAACCGGTGAATATGAGGCGGATATTGAACAAATTATCTTAGATACAATGCAGGCTCATAAAGGCAAACAAAAAATTGTTAAAAAACTTCTAAATAAAATTGGTTTAATATTTGATGAATACGATAATTTAAGGGAAGTAGATTATCAAATTTTTTAAAAATGAATTTAAATCTTTAAATCATGGAAAATTTTTTGTTCTAAATCCAGAATATCATCAATACTCTTGATTTCTTCAGAAGCTATTTTTGTAAGAAATTGTTTAAATTCTTTTTCTTTTTCTTTATCTTCAGGGAAAATAAAAGAGTTTCTGTAGTGTTCCCAGTCCAATATTGAAGTTAGAATTAAGAAAAGTAACTGAATATGACTATAGTTGATTATATCTTTAAATTTTTCTTTTGTTATTTTTCCAAGCACCAAATCATCATAGAAATTACTAAGATCATCATAGTAGTTGATTAAACGAGAGAGATTGTTGAGCTGCTCTTTAAGAGCGGCCCTAGTGACTGGGTTTTCTTTATCTTTATAGAGAAGATCATAATATTCAAATATAAAATCTTTCAAATCCTGAAGTTTTCCTTGAAAGCGTCTAGTTTTCATAATCCTCTCAAACATTGGATTTTCTTTGTCCCTATGAAATTCTAATTCAAACTTTACATGCGATAAAATTTCTAGATATATATCCTTCAAATTTGTGCCAATTCTGGACATGAATTCATCCCAAGGAATTATTTAATTAGTTCAAGCTGTATTAATTATAATAAAAATTTGAATCTATAAATTTGTAATTATTTAATAATCATATTATTTTTTATCTTTAATTAATTTTTTATACGATAATCCTAATAGATGAATTTTTAGTATATTTATTGGTGTAAGGAAAAAATGTCCAAAACTTCTTCTATTTGGTTGATGTCTTAAATATAAAAATCTCTTGAAAAAAGAGATTAACCTTTTATTTTGATTACTCAGTTTTAAAAAACGTTTGACTATTTTATTAAGCTCACAAGTATCATTAAATAAATAAAAATTTGTTGCTTTTATGGACCATTTTATTGCTTCTAACTCATATTTTAAATTATTTTTATAAAATAAACCAAATCCAATCGAAAAAATTGAAATAATTAAATTTAAAAGAATACTTTTAATCATTCCAAATGAAGTAATGGTAATTTCGTTGTCAATGTATCGTAAATCTTCTCCCAAAAGAATAATTGAGGAACTAATCATACTTTTTATCACTATATTTCTCGGAGCGAATATATAAGCAAAAATTCTATTCACTCGAAAGATTTTTGCAAATTTTTTCGATAACCAGTATGATTTTCTTGTTATAAAATGAGATACATACATTCCAGTAGACTTCTCAATAATTTTGAGTAGAGAATCCAAAAAATTATTTGGTTTAATATTTAACTCGTGTTTAATCTCTAATTCGAAGAAATATTTTTCTAATGAATTAATTTCGGCATCTGAAATATCGTCAGATAAGATTACCAGTATATCACAGTCTGATATCTTAGATGTATCATTCAAATAAGTATTACTTCCAAATAAGACAATTGAAATTATTTTATCTGAACCAACTTTTTTTTTAAGAAATCTGATTAAATCATCTATGTACCCTATTACTTTTTGATTGGATACACCGGATATTTTTTCTATAGATTTAAGTGAAAACTTTTGTCTTTTTTTTGTTGTAGATTTGACCAATATCTTTCCTTTTAAGTTTTATAATTGACTGTTATAAATTAAATGATTAAAAAAAATTAGATCTTGTTTGCGACGCGATAACCTCGATGTATTGCCTCTAAAATCGTTGCAGGTTCTTTGCAATCTCCGATTAGGAATAATTTTTTATATTTTCCAGATTTTTTAAGTTGATTAAATAATTCATCATTTGGTTTTACACCAGTTGCAAGTAAAAATGTATCAACACCATCAATTTCTAAATCTTCTTGACCTGCTAGCGAATAAAATATTTTGTCTTTTTCAATTTTGGTAATATTTGCATTTGTAATTATTTTAACTCCCAATTTATCGCATTTTCCTAAAAATGTCCATTTAGTTGTTTTGCCTACACCACTTCCAACTCGTGGTAACATTTCTAAAACTGTTACCTTTTTATTTCCTTTATAGAGCATTTCCAAAGCAACCTCTGGTTCTAAACAGTTATAAAATGTTAGAAATTCAAGTGCATCACCTTTCATAGAGCCATATTTTGCCACATAAATTGCAACTTCAATACCTGTCGCACCCCCTCCAATGATTACAACATTTTTTCCCAAAGGTGCCTTTCCTTCTAAAATATCAGTAGCAAAAAAAACATTTTCATTATCAATTCCAGGAATATTTGGAATGATTGGTCTTGCACCTGTTGCAAATATAATAACATCAGGATTAACTTCTTCAATTATTTTCTCTGTAACATCAATATTTAAATGCAGATTTATTCCATGTTTCTCAATTTGATATTCATAATAATCAATCATTTTCTTAAATGATTGTCTTCCAGGAGGGATATAAACTGAATAAATTAACCCACCAATTTTTTCTTCCTTTTCAAATAATTCTACAATATGCCCTCTAATTCTTGCAATTCTTGCTGCTTCTAGACCTGCGGGTCCAGCTCCTATTATCATTATTTTTTTAGTTTCTTCTATCTTTTTGAGCGCATTTTTCTTCTCATTTCCCGCTTGAGCATTTCTAAGACATTGAATTGGTTTTGCGATAAATACATTATCAAAACAACCTTGATTGCATGCAACGCAATGTCGAATATCTCGTAGTTCACCTTTTAATGCTTTATTTGGTAGATATGGATCTGTTATTAATGCTCTTCCAAAACAAATGCAATCTGCTTTATCGGCCATCAAAATTTCTTCGGCTAATACTGGATTATTAATCCTATTAGAAGCAAAAATTGGGATTGATACTGCATTTTTAATATTTTCAGCAAGATAAGAATATGCACCGGGAGGAACATCAGCGGTAATCTGCGGAATAAGCGTTTCATGCCATCCTCCTGTAACATTAATAAAATCTAATCTTGCTTTTTCATAAGCTTTTGCAATTTGTGGTTTGATTTTATAGGTGAGACTACCTGGTACAAAATCATCACCAGATTCCCGAAAACCAAACGTAAAGTTACCTACTTTCCCACGTACTGTTTCAATTAACTCTAATGGAAAATTTAAACGACTCTCAAGTTCTCCTCCATATTTATCAGTCCTTTTATTAACCAACGGAGATAAAAATTGTCCCACAAGATAACCCGCAGATGCGCAAACTTCTACACAATCAAAACCACTATCTTTCGCTCTAACCGCTGCTGCAGCAAAAGCTTCCTGAGCTTCTTTAATGTCCTCATGATTCATTTCTCTTGGCGTAGTTTTAGAAAATTTTGAATAAGTAGGTGATGCAGAAATAGGTGTATCATTAATCACAAAAGGCATTGAATACCTCCCAGAATGATATAATTGAGCTCCAACCCTAACTGTACTTTCAGATTCATGGATTTTACTAACAAGATCCGTCAAACCGGGAACATATTTATCATCATCTATTCCAATCATACTTGGTAATCCCATTCCCAATCTATGAACGTGACAACCACCTACTATTAAAAGTCCAGCACCTCCTATTGCCCTTTCAATATAAAAATTAATCATTCGATCAGTTATAAAACTTTCTTTAGCATACCCCAAATGCATCGCGGGCATTACAATTCTATTTTTTAATTCAATTTGCCCGATTTTTATCGGATTAAACAACTTAAAAAATTTCACATCTAATACATCTCTTTTTAATTTGAATCCTATTTGATTAATTAATTTAGAAGTATTAAAGGAAAATTAAAAATGTAATTAATTATATTTTTCGCCCAATTATGAAATTTATCTAAATATAGTCTGGTCTCTTACTCAATCGAATTTCTCTTTCTTGAGGTTCTCCAAGCTTGAAATAATATAATTAAATAAACAGGAACTGCACCACTAAAGCACCATACACATATCATAGTTTCCATTAGTCCAGGTGCTCCAGAACTTCGAAAAAAGGGATTTATATCCAAAGGGAATAAAGGTTGAATATCAGTATAAATTGGGGCGTCAAGTAGAATGTGGATATAAACACCAGCTAAAGCAGCTACCAAGATTCTTTTAAACGATATTTCTTGTTCTAATTTAAAAAATGACAATAAAGGAGAAATAGGTTTTCTAATTTTACTCATAACTGCTGCTAGAAGAAAAGCAATAATGGTCCCTCCTAAAAAAGAATGAAAAAAACCGTGTAAAGGATAATCTAAACCAAATAGTATAACAATAATTGGTTCCACATCAACAATTACGCTTGCTATCAAAAATGTAGGAAAATCAATGAAATAAAACAGTATTAATCCTATTAGAAGCCCAGGACCTAAATGAAAAGGTGTTAATGGCATACAATAATAAATATACTTATTTCTTTTTTTAATTCTTCGATTAAAAATTAGAAAGTTGTTAATATATCTATTATTTTCATAAATAACGTTCTTTTAATTTAGTGCCACAAGATTTGCATATTCTAGCTCTCCAATGTTGTAATGTTTGACATGTTGGACAAGTGTTTAAATCAATCGTTTTAGATATCCATTGCGCTTTACCAAATTCTTTTTGATAATTCACATCCCATTTAACTTTTTTAATAAATTCTTTAAATGGAAAGCGTTCTATTAAATCACAAGGAAATTCTTCACATTCTGCACAACTCTGGATATCCTTATTTTGTACACATTCTTTAATTTTACACACTTTACAAAAAAAAAAAACTAAATCGGAATTACAACCTTCACAAATTATTTTTTCTGGTTTTATCCCAATACTCTTTGCTAATTTTTGTTTTAACTTATCATCATTGTTTTTATAAGCAATTAAATATGGACATACTCCACAATACACACCGCAAGGTGCTAATAATTTCGAATTATTCATATAGATCATCTAAAAACTACTTTTACTTCTACTTTAAAGTACATTAACGAAAATATGAATCGTCGCCGGCTTTTTTTTTCCCAAAATCACTTACAACTCTAGACTTTAATGAAGAAATCAGTTTCTCAAGATCTACAACTTGTTTATCTAACTCTTCATAGGTCACATCTGAAAGAGAAAAATATTCTTTAATAGTTAAAACCAGAGCTCTTGAAGCTTTTGGATCGGCATTTAACATAGGAACTGGTACGGTTTCGGCTAGCAAACAAATTCCAGGTGCATATCCTTTAACACCAGCATACGCAGGTAATATTCCATTAGCTCCTGCGATGATCCCTCCTTCCATTAATTTTGTGTTTTCTAATTTTAAAAAACCCTTAACAATATTTGGATCTGTTCCAGATATGTGAACATTTACAATTTCTGGTATTATTTCAGGAACTAACGCTCCAGTACTAAGATACATTTGCATACTATCATTAGTAATGTTTTTCATTAATTCACATAAATTTTTGCTAAACTCATAGATGCCATCAGCAGTTTGAGGCTGAAAATCTGCCGTTAAAAAGAAAAAATCATGTTCCTCACCAGATTTATAATGAATATTTGCAGTTGGTAATTTCATATTGCCCTTTTCGACAATCGATTTTGGAGGAAAATCGTTATATTCGATTTTTATATAGGATTTCGCGTTTATTGACGCTATTATAGTTGTAATTGCAACTTTTCCAACTAAAGCAATTCCTGGCCATCCAATTAACATTATTGGATTTTTAATATCACTTTTTGGAATTTCAAACTTATATTCTGTATTGAAAATCATTTAAATCTCTGACTTCAAACCAAATGGGTTCTTATATTTAAAAATATAAAAGTGGAAATTTAAATAACTATATATTTTAAAACATTTATGTTTTTTGAAAAAAACCCTAAAATTGAGCATTTTTCTAAAATTTTTAAATTAATATCGCTATTTTTTTCTTATTACATGCCAGTTTTAGGAATCTTCTCGCCACAACTAGGGCAAAATCTGAAATTGAAATGTCTCTCCATTGAAAATCCACAATAGGGGCAAAAGATAGGTGATTCTGAGTCTGTTATTTCTGGTTGAATTTGAGGTTTAGGAACAGGTTGTCTTGGAATTTCATAGGGAGTAGAACTAGGTAAAGGAATTTGTTGTTGTGGTGTTCTTTGGTAATATTGCAATCTTGAATCTCTGCTATACATTTGCTTTTTGCAATAAACTAACAGAGTAATTAGTAAGCATGATAAAAGTGGAGATAAAAGCATATTTGTAATATTGTAGATTAAAGTATAAATAATAACCATCAAATAATTTCTTGTTGCCGGGTGAAACGCAGCATTATATTCTGTGGCAGGTATTATTAAATCAAGAATTAAAGTATAAATAAGTGAAACAATGTATGTTATTATTAAATTTAAAATAAGTAGACCGAAAATTCTCAAGAAATTCTTTTTTGAATAACGACGACTCGCTTTAATACACATTAGTTTTTCTTCTGACTCTATTGAATTCATTACTGGAGAGAAAATGAAAAAAATGTATATTATTAAGGCAGGGATAAATAAAAGTAAGAGACCTAAGGATATTAATAAAGCAAACAATAGAGGAATTAGTAATATTTCGATTTTCATAGATCTTTTAAATTCTTCTGCAGAATTGACCTCTTGTTTTAGATATATTTTATATAAATATCCCCCAACAATACCAAAGGCTAGAAATTGAGAGAAATTTGAAAAGAATAATTCTGCGCTTAAAAGTAGAAAACTGAAACCTAAAATGGGTAACATAGAATTTATTATTTCTTGTAATTCTTCAATGCTTGCTGTTTCATAATCTATATTTTCAAGCATTTGATTTAATTGTAAATTTAATTCCGTTAATTGCCAGTTTGGATCTATCATAACTAGGTTTGAAATAATCTGAAATATGATTGAAATTAAGACAAAAATAGGTAAAATCTTAAAATAAGTCTTCTTAAAAAGTGAAAATCCATCAGTTATTGAATCAGAATAAGATTTATTAAAATATTCTTGAGGTATATCAATTTTTTTTTCCATATTCACAATAAACTTTGTAGTTATTTATATTTTAAGAATATCAATTTCTATTGAATAATCTCTTGGATTACTTTTACCCAATGACTTAAAATTGAATAAAAATAAAAGAGAAATTTTATTTTTTAGTTTTTCTTCCTTGAAGATCCTCAGAAAAAAAAGAATTTCCATAATGTGTAAATAATATCGATGATGGAGCATGTTGTGTCATTCTATCTTTGGCTATAAGAGTAGTTACAGGAGCTTCTGAATATTTTGTAAAAGTTATATCATGACCAACGCATAAACCACAGATTATATTCATTTCTGTCCCAGCATCATTTAAAAGTAATGCTTGAGCAACAGGATTACAAGTCACCGACCCTATCATATATCCTGTCTTTGATTTTATTTCATATTCTTTAGGAACCCCAACCTCTGTTTTTAAAAGACCTCCTGTTTTACAACAAATACTTGTCACATCAAAATCATACCGTTCAAGAATTTCTACTACTTTCTTGGTTTCATTCATTAATCCGACACAAAATGCGATACCTAATTTTTTATATCCTTGAAGTTTGGCAAATTCAATAGTGTCTTTCAATCTTGGCCACTTAATATAACCCGTTGCTTCAACTATTGACGCATTTTTTGTGATTTCTTTAATTTCATCAACTTCTTCATATATTTTTTTTGCTTTTTCCAAGATTTCTGGGGCGATTCTCATAGGGCAATTTTCAATGCCTGGTCGATTAAATGTACAAGGAGCTATTGCCTCTTTACTCAAATGACAAGTATATTTTCCCATAATTTATATCCTCCTTATAATAAAATATTTGAGATAATAACGATGATTGAGTTTAATTTTTAACTTAAAAAGAAAAAGATAATAAGATCTACTTAAGCATTTCTTAACTTATAATAATTTTTAAACAAATTAGTAAAAAAAAAAGAAAAAATTATTTTTAATATGTATTTTGGTAAAGATTGGTTATCCTCCACCGATTAATGGGAAAATTGCTATAATATCCCCATCCTTGAGAGTGAAATCATCTTTTTGACGTTTTCTATTAACCAAGGTTATCAACCTTTTCTCTTCCTTAGGTATTTTAAACTTTTCAATAATAGAGTTTACATCGCTACCTTTTGGTAAATCCATCACTGATTTAGCCGCTCCATATTGTCTTAAATCGGCAAATAATTTAACTGTAACAGAAATCAAATTATTCATCGTTATCTTCCACCTTCTTAAAGTACCATTTATATAGTAATCCCATATTTTTTGGGAAAATCGCAACTCTATCTCCATCTTTAACCTTTTTGCGAAGTCCGGAAAATATTCTATTTACAAAAATATGGCTTGTTTCACTTTCTTCTATGCCGATTTTTTTAAAAATATCACTTACTAATTTTATCTCTGTACCATCGATATCAATGACACTTGGAGCACCTTTTGAATAATTGTGTTGTGGTAATATTTTCCTCAGATCTCCATACAATCTTACCTGTATAGGCATTTTTTATGAGCTCTTAAAACTTGAAGACACTGTCCAGTTCTTCATCTGAAACATTAAAAACTTCATTATCTGGCGGAAATTTTTCTTCCCTCATGAATTCAGGAAGTCTATCGTCTAAAGATGTGAACCCAGCAGCTTTATTGAATTTAATTTCAGTTTCAATGACTTGCATTCCAATTGTGGGGATATCATCTAATGTTAAACTTGTCCCTAACACACCATTAACTGATTCTACAACACCTTCCAAACCTTCAACAATATCAAGGATCGCAAAAGCTATGAATAGACAGTAACCTGTTGAATCCACAACAGCTGTAGCTACTTGTAAGTTGCGGGAAAGTTCTGCCTTTTTAGTATCCAAACGATCAGCTTCACCTCCTACGCCCATAATTTCTGTAGCTATTGCATATCCAGCAGTATGGTCCGCTCCCATAGGAGTGGTTGCATAGGTGACCCCTATTCCCTTTATGGCTCTCGGATCATAAGCAGGCATAGCCTGACCTTTTACAGTGGGGATTCTCGTTACTCCAAAAGCTTTACCGGTAAATTCCGTTCCGTTAGCTAATATTCTACCAGTGGGCGTCTTATTACGAATTTCCTCTAAAAGTTTTAAAGCTGCTTTTCCATCTCCGAAATCAGCTAATCCTCCTTCCATAGCTACAGCGAGAGTATTACCTGTCTCAATTGTATCTAACCCGAGATCATTACATGCGCGATTGAGCTCGCCTATGGTATCCAAGTCATAGATTTCGCAGTTTGGACCTAATGCCCAGACAGATTCATATTCTAGAACCCCAACAGGATCTTTTCCATTAGGTTTTGTCCAAACCTCAGAACACCGAATAACGCACCCTGTATGACAACCGTGTGGACGTACTCCACCTCTTTTCTTTATTTCCTCAGCTTTTGCCTCTCCAGATACTTTTTCGGCTCTATCATCTTGTCCTCGTGAAAAATTCCTCTGAGGCAATCCACCATTTTCATTTATAATATTGATTAATACACTTGTGCCGTAAGTATTGAGAGCTCCACCTGGCTTAGTTACATCATGATCTCCAAGTGCTTTGAGGAGCTTTGCTGTACCATTTTTAAAGACTTCTTCATTCTTGATTTCTACTCCTAGAGCACCAGTTTCATCAATAACTATAAATTTCAAACCTCGAGACGCCATAACTGCTCCAAGCCCACCTCTTCCAGCATACCGACTTGGTAGACCCTCAGGGTCGTTAAAACATAGTCCTGAATTACCTCCAAACAACTCTGCAGCTATACCAACACCACAGATACCAATTTTTTCTCCGAATTCTTTGCGCAAATCCTTATATACCTCATAGAATCCCTTTCCTACCCACTTATTTGCTTTAATAAATTCAGTTCCATCATTTGTAATTTTAAGAAGATAATAATCTTTTCCTTCAGTTTGTCCTTCTATAATAATTGCTCCAATACGCATCCTCCCAAGCATCTGTGCAAAATTTGTTCCCACATTGGCTTCTTTTATTCCCCCAGTTAAAGGAGACTTACCTCCAACGGAAAGACGACCGGAACTTGGAGCCTTTGTTCCAGTAACAATCCCTGGAGCCAATACAACCTTATTATGAGGTCCTAACGGATGACAAGTTGGGGGGACTTCTTCTGCAACAATTGTCGAAGTAAGACCGCGTCCGCCCAGATATTGATATTTCTCTGGCAAATCTTCATAATTTGTTTCGAGCTTTTTCATATTTACTCTTATAATTTTCCTAGGCATAATTTACACCTTTTTTTTTAAACTAAAATTTTTTTTAAAAATAATGTTTTTTAGCGTTTACTGAAAATATCTTAAAGATATATATATTTTATTTATAGTTAAATACGTCATGTATGAAGAAACATATTGAAAACATATAAAAAGCTTGAATTAAAATACATCTTGTATCCACTGGAAAAAAGTGAGGTATCCACCAACCCACATAGATGCAGTTAAATGAAGGTATAATAAGCTAAATATAAAGCCAAACACTATTCCGAAGATTACATCCAGTGGATAATGCATCCCAAGTGTTATTCGTGTTAAACCCATTGCACATGCTATAATGATACCCGCCAGTAAAATTATCCATGAATTAAAGTAAAAAGCAAACACATAACTAAAGAAAAAAGTAAAAGTTATATGGCCCGAAGGGAAAGCTTTTTTTGCTTTAGTTATTTTATCTCTTTTTTTAATTGATTGGTTTTTTAGCTCGATATAGGGTCGTTTTCTCTTTACTATCACATATCTTATTATAATATAAAAGAAAAAGGTCTGGTTAAACCCTCCCGACACTAGCGAGAAAAAATAATAATCTCTAATTATATAATTAACAATGAGAATTACAATAGAAACGCCAATTAAAAAGTAAAGATTACCAAAAAATGATATTATCTTTGCAACTATCATATATTTCCGGGATAACTCATTTCTGTACAGTTTTAAAAATGTCCTTTTATCCCAATCCAGAAGTTTATCAAATGAATTTCTTAAACCCATTTTATCTTAATATTAAAATCTTTTTTCCCTTTAAATTTTTTTAAATTAATTTTTAATGATTAAGTCAAATAATTCATAATTATCCGAAAATTTATCACCTATCCATTTTAAATAAAAAAAAACCTAATAATTCATTACATATTAATTAATTAAAAGAAAATAAACAAGAAATAATAACTATTGAGCGTGAAATAAATGAAAATTTGGTATGAATCATATTTTAAGGACCCAAAAAGAGAACCAGTATTAATTGATTATATTCGAACTTCTATTGGAAAAAGGCGAGGCAAAATTATTCGTTTAAGAGGAGATGATTTAGTCGTACATTGTTATCGAACATTATTGAAGCGAAATAAATTTGATCAAACTCTTATTGATGATTCTATAGTTTCTTGCTGTTCCCAAATTGGCGAATGTGGCCTGGATATTGGAAGAAATGTTGCCTTAGCAGCTGGATTACCGGTAAAGGTTCCTGGTATGACAATTAATCGTCATTGCGCCTCAGGTTCTCAAGCAGTGCTCTCAGCTTGGCAAGCAATAGCTTCAGGTTATTGTGACTGTATTCTAGCTGGTGGTGTTGAGGTTCAAAATAGATATCCAATCATGGAAGATCTTAAAATCTTTAAAGATGGAAAGGTTATCATGGCTAGTCTTCATAAAGATATTGTACAGAATCCAGAAATAAAAGCAAGTGCAGAAAAATACAAACAAGGAATTCAAACACAAATCTCGGCAGCAGATCTGATGGGACGGATTTGGCAAGAAAAAGCAGGATTTACTCGAGAAAGAATGAGAGAAGAACTTGATAGAATTTCATTGGACTCACATAAGAAAGCGTGCGCAAATTACGATAGAAGGGGCAAAGAAATTGAACCAATATGGGCTCCTAAATTAGATGAGAATGGAGAACCAATTTATGATGAAAATGGAAATGTGGCACAAGATAGTAGCGCATCTGAATTAGTTGAAAAAGATGAAGGTCCAAGACCTACCACTTCCTTTGAAATATTACAAAAATTAAATGTTTTAGGAAGTAAAAGGAAAGGTTTATTAACTGCGGGGAATAGTTGTCCAACTTCTGATGGAGCTGGAGCGCAGTTATGGATGTCAAGATACTTAGCGGAAGAATTAGGGTTTAAGCCTAGAGCCTCAATTGTTTCTTCTGCCGTGATTGGATGCGATGTGATTACAATGCTTGAAGGACCAATACATTCTATGCCAATAGCGTTAGAAAGAGCCGAAGCAACATTTGATGACATGGATTTTATCGAAATTAATGAAGCTTTCTCAACAGTTGTTTTTGCATGTTGCCATGATCTAGGAATAGATTGGCGCGATGAGCGCTTTAATGTATGGGGTGGAGCCATTGCTCTTGGTCATCCTACAGGATTTACGGGTAATCGATTAATTGGTACTAATTTGCATCAACTAGAGCAATTTAATAAAACTTACGCGATAAGTTCAATGTGCGTTGGATTTGGAATGGGACAAGCCACGATTATAAAACGAGAATAATCATTCTTAAATTTTTAAAAAGTTTTAATTTTTCTTTATTTTTTTTTACCTATTCATATAGCTATTAAAAAAAAAATAAATAAATTTTAAAAGTTTAATTCACTCAATTGAGAGCTATGATCTAGTTTTTGTTCTCTTATATTTATTAAATATAAAGATAATCCCAATACTTCCGATTAATGAGATTATGAGCAATTCTAAAGGATATCCAGGAATCTCTAGACCACCATCAACATCACCATTTTCAGTTATTAAATACAGAATATTATCACAGACTGGCGTAGTTTCTCCATTTGTATTCCTAAATTTTACACAAATTGAATATTCAGTATTGTTTATAGAGCCTGCTAAATATAACTGTTTTGTTGTAACATATGTTTCCCAACTTGTCCATGTGCCAGTCGTTCCATTTCTAAAGCACATTTCTGTTGCTCCATCAGCTGAAAGCGTGAGAGTCACTAAAGTGGAATTAGTACTTGCATCTCCATTATTTATTTCTATTGATGGATTTGATGGAATAGTTAATATTAAATATAAAATGCTGTCACTAACTGGCGTAGTTTCTCCATTTATATTCCTAAATTTTACATAAATTGTATATGATGTATTATTTGTAGAACCTGCTAAATATAACTGCTTTGTGGTGGCATATGGTTCCCAATTGGTCCATGTTCCGGTTGTCCCATTTCTAAAGCACATTTCAGTTGCTCCATCAGCCGAAAGTGTAAGCGTCACTAAAGTAGAATTAGTACTTGCATCTCCATTATTTATACTTATTGATGGATTCAATGGCGGATTTAAATAGGTAAATATAACATTTGTATCAACAAAATCAAATGTATAATTATTTAATGGTCCAGCTAAAAAGGTACCATTCAAGAGAATTCCCGTACTTTTTTCATACCAAGCAATTCCTCCAGCAACCGTTAAATCTTCTAATATCCATACTCCCACGAGTCCAAATCCAGGAAGGTCATAAACTAATTCACCTGTAATATTGAAGTTATGATCTCCATAAGGAATGACAATTGGAACAATATCATAGAGTAAAGCATTCGTGAAGATCCATGCTGGAGTATGATAACCATCACCTAAATACATTCCGATAGAATTTGACGTAACTCTTGTTTGTCGATTAACGTCCCACGAGCCACTACCCATCCAATTATTCCAAGATACACTGAAAATATCACCTGAATCATAAGAATAAGAGAAATTCGATGGACCGCTCCCACTACCTGGCATTATAAATGTATGGTTTATATACATCCCATCAAATAAAACTGATTTTATTTCCTTGACATATAGAATGCTATCAAAAATTGGGACCGTTTCTCCTATTATATTTTGAAACTTTACATAAATTGTATATGCTGTGTTATTAGTAGAGCCCTCAAGGAATAATTGTTTTGTTGTACCATAAGGTTCCCAAGCTGTCCAAGCTCCCATCGTTCCATTTCTAAAACACATTTCCGAAGCTCCATCTGCCGATAGCGTCAGAGTCACTAAGGTATTATCTGTACTTATATCATCATTATTTATCACAATATATGGATTCGCTGGTATGGCATTTGGTATAGCTTTAACTCCGTAATTTGAGAAATGATCAAGCTGGGCTTTTAATTCTCCAGTGCCAGTGTTAAATGTAGAAGTTATCTTAATCCATGTTCCAGTTCCAATATAATCAGCAAAAGTCCATAATTCGAAATCATAAATATTATAAATCGATGTATCAATTTCTATTGTAATATTAATCTTACCTGAAATTGCTCCTGAATCATTACAATAAATATCAAAATAAAATATCCCATCCTCTAATGAAACATTAGTCGGAGTAAAAGGTAAGGTTGCCCAGTACAACGCAATATCATCACCTGAATTGAAACTAACAGTTGTATTAAATGTTCCAACAGGGTCTAAATCAACACTATTAAGACCTGAAGTCAAAATAGTTATGTTCTTCCTAAATTTTGATGCTAAAAACTGCATTCCAGACACACTGAGTTTATAGAAAAACGATTTTAGAATTTTATCTGAAGTTAATGTTATATTTATAACGTTATCATTTGTAGAATTCCAAAGATGATATACATTTTCGCCAATTATCTCTTGATCGAAATATGGTGAATCGATATATATTCCAAGT
>JAHLWH010000259.1 GCA_019058015.1 Promethearchaeota archaeon
ACCATAACAGTCATCAATTAATTTTTTTGCTAAACCAACTGCTAAAGGAGCGCTATCAATTAATTCGTCTGTATATTGTTTAATTATTGAATCTAATTCTTCTGGAGTTTTTGCTACTCGATTTACGACTCCTAAGAGATAAGCCTCATTTCCATCAAATTGTCTCCATGTAAGAACAATATCTTTGGTATTTGGGATACCTACCAGCCGTGTGAGACGAATAGTGCCCCCTACATCAGGATTCATTCCGATTTTAGTTTCTAACATACTAAATATTGCCGAATCCATGGCAAATCGAAAATCACATGCAAGAGCTAATTCAAAAGCCATTCCAAAACAATATCCATTAATTTTTGCAATTGTGGGCTTTTCCATCTTTTCAATTTTCGTAAATAGTGGTTGAATCCAGGTATTTGCAAAATATCTGAAATTTGCAGGTATTCTTAAATTTGGAATAACTCCTTCTGGGTCTGTTTCTTGACCAGTTAAAAATTTCAAATCAATTCCAGCGCTAAAAATATCATCACCACCAGTAATAATGACAACTCTAGTTTTAGAACGTTCAATTTTATCGATTGCTTTTTGAAGTTCTACCATTAAATCAAAATTCATTGCATTTTTTTTCCCTAAACGGTTCATTTTAATTGTAGTTATTGTTCCATCTTCATTTTCCTCTATTAATATAATATTTTCACTCACTTATTTCACCTTTAGATTTTAATTTATCATAACATTATTTCTAATAATCAACGATTTATTTTGAATGTTATAAATTATTTAATAAAAAAAAATTTAAAATAATATCATGAAGTTTAGTATTGTTTCCGGATTAAATGAGTTAAATAGTTCTGAAAAACAAATTCTCGATAAATATTCCCAATTATGTGAATTTTTAAGTCCTTTAAGTTTTAAAGGAATTGAATTAGCTATTTTAAAACCAGAAAATATACCTGTAAAAGAAATAAAGGGCATTTCAGACTCATATGGAATGGAGATTCCTGCTTTAGGTACGGGTTCTACTTTTTTAAGATTTAGATACTCATTTGGCGATTTGGACTCTAATATTAGAGAAAAGGCTATAGACCGAATTAAAAAATATATTGAATTTTCTACGATTAGCAATTCTAAAGTGATAATTGGGTTAATTAGAGGGAGATTTACATATAAAAATAACCCTGAAACCGAAAAAAGAAATATAATAGATTCACTCAAGAAGTGCTGTAGATTAGCTGAAGATAGTAATGTCGAATTGATTTTTGAGCCAATAAATCGTTTTGAAATTGATTCTTATAATACAATTAAGGATACATTGGAAATGATCGAAGAAATTGGTTCTGAGAACCTCAAACTTATGGTTGATTCGTTTCATACCCATTTAGAAGAAGATCCTATAACGATTTGGGATTATTTAGATTCTATTGCGAAGAAAGTTTCCCATCTTCATTTATCAGATGATACTCGCCGAGCTCCGGGCACAGGTCACTTCAATTTTAGGAGATTTCTAAATATTTTTGAAAAAAATAATTATAAAGGTTTTGCCTCAGTGGAAACAATAATGAAACCGTCATTTGAAGATGTTGCCAAACAAACTATAACTTATATGAAATCTATCAATATATTATAAATATTAGATAATATTATCCTAATTTTATAAAAATCAATAGGTAATTTAATATGAGTAGTGAAAACAAACTTTTATATGAAGTTAAGCAAAGTGTTGCGACAATCTCAATAAATCGACCAGAAAAGGCACATGCGTTTAATTTAGAACTTACGAAGGCGTTATATAATAAACTTGAAGAAGCAGATAAAGATGAATCAGTTAAATGTATATTAATAAAAAGTATAGGAAATGAAAAAATTTTCAGCGCCGGATATGATTTATCAATTATAGAAGATGAAAACAAAAAAGCAAAATTAATCGAATTTGGCAGAAAAGTGAATCAACAGATGCTTCTTATGAAAAAACCAATAGTTACTCAAGTTCATGGAACTGCAGTGGGGTTTGGATTTCTGTTAATTATGGGATCAGATTTAAGGATATTTGCAGATAAACCAATTGAGAAAATGTTTTTTAGGCTACCAGAAATTGCAATATCTGCCTATGCACAAACTGGAGCAACTCTCTTACCTCTATTGGCGTTCGGATTGAGTTATGCGAAAAACCTTCTTTTCACTTCAGACAGAATTGGATTAGAAGACTTAAAAAATATCAATTTTCCAACTCGAATTTTCCCCCCAGATAAATTAGAACTTGAAACAAGAAAATTTCTGAAAATTCTAACCAAGCATTTAACAACTTTTTTGTTCTTAATTAAATCATCAATTACATTAATGAATAAACAATTAATAGAAAAATGGTTTGATTTAGAAGATGCTTGCGGAAAAATTGCTTATGAGAAAAAGACACATGCCGAATTAGAAGCCTACATTAGAGATTTATATAAAAAATATCAATAGTTTTAATTTTTTTTGATTTATTTTATTGGATTCAGTGATGGTTATTGATGAATAAATTATTGAAAAAATCACGAGGGTTAAAATCAAGGTTAATAGATATTAATAAATTTAATCAGGGCATATTAAAAAGTAATATTGTTGAAAAGTTCTCAAAAATTATTCCAAAAATGATAGCAAGCGTTATAAAAGCAAAAAGGGATTATAAAAAAGAGATTAAAACGCCTATAGATGAGATAAAACTTGCTTCTAAAGAATTCTGGCAAGAAATCATTGAGAAAGCGACTGCCTTAGGTGTAGGAATTATTGGATTTGCGTCAGTTGATGAAAATCTAATCTTTGAGAAAGACCAATCAACCGATATTAAATTTTTATATGAAAATGCAATTATTTTGGGAATGGAGATGAGATATGAATCCATAGAAAAAGCGCCAGAACCAGAAGCAGGTTTAGAAAGTTTAAGAATTTATGCAGAATTAGGTGTTGCAACAAATAAGTTGGCAGATTTTATCCGATCTAAAGATTATAAAGCTATAGCTTGCCATCCATTAGGTGGACCTATCCTTTATCCCGCAATGGCAGTTAAAGCAAATCTAGGAGTAATGGGTAGACAGGGTCTTTTAATCACTAAAAAATATGGACCAAGACAAAGATTATCAATGATTGCTATAAATGCTTCACCACTTCCAGAAAATTTACTTGAAGATTTTAAAATATCTGAATTTTGTGAAAAATGTGGGAAGTGTATTGAATTATGTCCAGTCAATGCAATTTTTGATAAACCGTTAATTAAAGAAAATGGAATTTTAACCCGCATTGATGGTAGCAAATGCTTTGAGTATTTTTATGAATATACTGGATGCTCGCTTTGTATTAAAGTGTGTCCTTTTCATAAGATTGGATATGATAAAGTAATAAGTAAACTATAATTATTTTGAGTTTTTCCTTCCTATTAAATAATTAATAATAAAAATAAAATAATTTAGAATTATTTTTGAATTATTGTGGCGAAAGTAATCTATATTTCAGAAAAGAGCATTGGGGAAGCATGGCTTTCCGCTTTAACCGAAGTTTTATGTGAGGGAGATGATATCAAGACTGAATATGATAAGCCAGACACACCACCTTCTAAAGATGCAACAGTATTAATTGAAGTAAAAAAACCCATGAGTAAGCCAATAAAAAGAAAAGATAAAATAATAAAAATCAAGTCAAAATTTGGAAATTCTTACGAAGTATATGGCGTTATGGCTGATACTTTTCTCATAGGGTCCGTACAAAGTGGATATATTGAAGAAATAATGGAAGGCGTTCATGATCATTACTTATGGGATTCATCTAAAAGTTTTCCATATTCATATCATGACCGAATTTATAATTATGCTGCGTTTTCTTTAGAAGATTCTGAAAAGAAGGATTATATCGTTAATTTAATTGATAAAAATAAGGTAAAAACTCATGAAAAACTAAAATTTGCTAAAAAAGTAATCACATCTGGAGAAAACGAAATCTGGAAGTTGCCAAATGGGCTTGAATTAGATCTTGGTAAAGAGATAAGCGAACAGATGGGAATAAATAACATTATTCTAAGTGTTTTGGATTTACCAAGGATTAATCAGATAGATTATATAATAAATAAATTAAAAGATAAACCATATACCCGGAGAGCGCAAGCAACAACCTGGAGACCCTATATTGATCCTTATTCCGAAGATCCGCCCTGTCTACAGAGATTATTTTTCCGTATAAAGAACGATGAACTCATATTGCAGACATGTTGGAGAAGTCGGGATTTATTTAGAGCATGGGAAGCAAACGTAAATGGGATGGTTAGAATTCAAAAATATATTGCTGATGAATTAAATGTTGGAATGGGACATTATTTAGATTTTAGTAATTCATTGCATATATACGGAGATACAGTAAAAGACCTGATAGATATGTTTAAAATAATGGAAAATCGTAATGAATTACAGCTAAAAATTATCAAAAAGCTTAAAGAATTTAATATTTTGTAGCAAGACATAAAGGTTTTTTTCCTAAGATTCTAATTATTCTTAAAGACTGTTTTTCCTCTTATAATGGTTTCAGCTACTTGAATTTCTTTTATTTGGTCTTTCGAAATTCCAAGAGGATTTTTGTCTAGAATCACAAAATCAGCTAATTTTCCCGGTTCGAGACTCCCTTTTATATTTTCCTCAAAAGCCGCGTATGCACCATTAATTGTATAGGCTTTAAGTGCTTCTTCCATAGATAAACATTCTTCAGGGATAAAACCATTTCGATTTACTAACGCATGAAGTCCCAAAATAACGTCTGGATCTTCAACAGGACAATCTGAACCAGCAGCAAAAATAACACCAGCATCAACTACAGATTTCAATGGATAAGTATATTTACAACGTTCTTTACCTAATCTTTTTTCCAACCAAGTATATTCAGAATTTATAAAAGGGGGCTGAGAAGAACAGATTAATCCTAATTCTTTCATATCTTTTATAACATCAGAAGTTAGCATAGAAGCGTGTTCAATTCTGTGTCGATGATCTTTCCGAGGAAATTCTTTTAAAAGTCTTTTATATAAATCCACAACAATTTTATTTCCCTTATCACCAATTACATGTATTGCAATTTGGAAACCGAGATTATGGGCAATCTTCATTCGATTATAAAGTTCCTCTTTGTCAATAACTAAAAACCCAATTTTCTCAGGTTGATCTGAAAATGGTTTGAACATACAAGCAGTAGCAGCACCAAAAGTACCATCTGCAAATAGCTTAACGCAATTTACTTTAAATTTTCCATCTTCCTTTCCTTCATCTAGTGGTGGTTTCTTAATTCTTTTTATTTTTTTAGGGTAAATGGTGGAGACCATAAGGTACCAGTTTTGTAAAACTTTGTCAATAATAGTTTTTAGAATCGGAATTTCCATACCCCCTAATGTACCGAATTCATCACCTTTATCTAAATGAACAATTCCATGAACACTTGTTATGCCTTTACTTGCCAATAGTTCAAATGTTTTTTGAGCGATTTTCATAAAATCCTGAGGACTTGGAAATGATATATGAGATATCAATAAAGACAATGCGGTTTCTGAAATTACTCCAGTAAGTTCTCCCTTATTATTCTTACGGATTTCACCTCCTTCCGGAGGGATTGTATTAACATCAATATTTGCTAGTTCTAACGCTTTACTGTTAGCAATTCCAATATGACCATCATATCTAAATATGAAAACTGGGTTTTGGGAACAAGCTTGATCTAAATCCCATCGGTTTGGCAAAACAGGAATGTCAAAATTTTCTTCCTTTAAACTCATCCCGAGTATCCATTCACCCTGCTTCTTATTTATTGCCGTTTCTTTTAATAAAATCTGAAGTTCATTTAAGCTCTTTATTTTTGAAAGATCAAGATTAAGTGAAAAAAAAAGAAATCCAATCGGATGAATATGTGAATCAATAAAACCAGGGAGCAATGTTTTTCCATTTAAGTCAATTAATTTATAATTTTCACCCATATTTTTCTTAACTTCTTCAAGATCTCCAATTGCGGTGATTTTCTCGTCTTTGATTCCAATCGCTTTTACAACTGGTTGGAGGCCATTCATAGTGAAAATATTACCTCCAAAAAAGATCTTTTTATTCAAATTTTCATTTGTCATAACAAATTTGATTCTTTTTTCTCTTTAAAAATGAATTAACATCGGAAGTTTAAAAAATTACATTTTAAAAAATCTTATTAAATATCTTCTTAGTATTCTCCAAAATCTGATCTTCTAGATCATTTTTTGGTATATTTTTAATTTCTGACAATTTTTTTAATACGTAAGGAATCATTGAGGGAGTTCCAGTTTGATTATGATATCTGACAGGTCCATCACTTTCCAATAAAAGATTAGTAGGGGCACATAATTCTACAGTTTTTTTTACAGGAGGTGAATATTCGATCGCTGGAGTTATTGAAAAGAAATAACCTCTATCTAGACCAATTTTAACCAAATCTTGAGGACCAGAATACCAATGAATGTTAATATTAGGTAGATTATAAGTGGGTAATATTTCGAATACTTCCTTTTCTGCTCCTTTCACATGCAAGTTCACTGGTAAATTAAACTTTTGAGCTAGTCCCAGCATAGTTTTAAATATTTTTTCCTGCAGAGGCCATAATGTATTATCTTTAACAAAATAGTGATCTATTCCAATTTCTCCGATTGCACATAATTTATCGCTCTGGATGGTGATAAAGTCTATAATCTCATCCAATTCTTTATGAATATTTTTATTTTCTTGAACTTCTTGCGGATGAATTCCAAGAGCCGGGTAAACAGCCTTAAATCTCTCACTAAGATCCATAATCCTTTTTTGACTTACAGCGCTCATAGCGACGGCAATTATTTTCTCAACTCCGATCTGTTGGGCTTCTGAGATAATTTCTTCTGGAACTAAGTATAAGTTTAAATGACAATGGACATCAATTAACATTAGTAATCTCTATACCTCCTTACTGCGTCAAACATTGCCGCAATATTTTCTGGAGGGACTTCTGCAGTAATATTATGAATATTTGTGGCTACATA
The DNA here is from genome assembly GCA_019058015.1 of Promethearchaeota archaeon. Taxonomy (GTDB): domain Archaea; phylum Asgardarchaeota; class Lokiarchaeia; order Sigyniarchaeales; family SOKP01; genus 6H3-1. The sequence continues at coordinate 7,037 of JAHLWH010000259.1, forward strand.
GCCCCCACCGGGTTTAAAACATTCTATATTATATTTTACTTCTTCAGTTATTTCTTTTGGTGTTCCAAACGGAAGAGTTTTTTGAGTATTACAAAGACCGCCCCAAAAAGTAATAATATCTCCGAATCTCTTTTTCAGACTACAAGGTTCCATATCATAGGCTGAGATTTGAACGGGGTTATAGATATCATAACCTATATCTGCAAAATGGGGCAAAAATAAGGAAGTTGATCCGCAACAATGATAATTAATCTTCACATCAGCGAGTTCATGAATCTTCTCGGATAACCTTTTTTCTATTGGTTTGATAATAGTTTCATATATTTTTATATTCATTATTGGTCCTGCTTGTTCTCCTAAGTCACCATTTATACACACGACATCCAAATATTCTCCGACTTCATTTAAATATGTTATATTATAATCAATCCAATATTTTAACAAACCCTCCATCGCAGCAATTATTAATTCTGGCTTTGTTAGTAAATATCTTAATGCTTTTATAAAACCAAACAAAAATGTAGTATATTCATAAATACATCCAGTAACAGGAGTTACTAAAGCAAAGTTAGTTTCTTCATAAAATTTTTTAGCGTATTCCTTCAATCCCTTAAAAGGTGTTTTATCTTTACCATCAGGCCATTCGTAATTTTCTATCTCATGCACTGTTTTAAAATCTTCAAAAGGATGAATCACCGGATCATAATATAAAATATTTTCAATATCTTTATCTGCATCATTCCCCCAAAAAACTCCGAATTGATCGTATATCCCAACATATTTTCCTTCTTGCTGGGGTTCAAAGCCAACATCCAGTAAACTTCCTAAAGGGCGAATATAACGAGTATCAACCTCAAATCGTTCTAATAATTCCTCACATGGATATGCAATTTGTTGTATAAAATCAGAATATTGAATATTTTTGTCTTCAATTTCAAGGAAATCGATCAATCTTTTATAGGCTTTAATGTGGATACTAGATTGATTTCCACCTAAATCTATTGGAATTTTATCGGGTTCCCTATGATCGAGTGTCGTATTTAATCTTTCCCTAGAATTCATATGATTATTCATTATACTATTGTTTCTTATTAATTTAATTAGTTCGCAAAAATTTAAAATCTATTTTGAAAAAATATAGAATTGCTAAGATCTTCAATGTGATTTCAAATTAATATAAAAAAAATATAGTTTTATTAACATTGTCCAACGAAAATTAAGTGATAAAAATGGAAGGAAAATATATTTTAACTTATGATTTGGGAACGGCTAGTCTTAAAACTGCACTTTTTGACCTAAATTTAAATATGGTTTATCAAACAATTGAGAAATATCCGATGTATTATCCGAAACCAGGATGGGCAGAGCAAGAAGCAGAAGATTGGTGGAAATCTGTTATAAAAACAACTCAAACTATTATTCAAGGAAATAATATAGATCCAAGTGAAGTGGCTGCGTTAAGCTTCGATTGTCAAGGGAATTGTACAGTTCCTATAGATCGAGAGGGTATTCCTTTAATGCGAGCGATTAATTGGCTCGATACTCGTGCGTCTATAATAACACATAAATTTACGAAAGGAATAATAAAAATATCCGGCTATGGTTTAAAAACACTTCTTATGTTTCTTAAAATTACGGGGGGTGCTCCAGGAATTAACGGGAAGGATCCAATTTCGCATATTCTATGGATTAAGGAAAAAGAACCAGAGATTTATAAGAAAACTTATAAATTTCTAAGTTGTAAAGATTATGTTATTTATAAATGCACTGATAGAGCCATAATTTCCAGAGATTTAGCTAATACAGCCTGGTTAATGGATACTAATCCTGATAAATTTAATTGGTCAGAAAAAATATTGAACAAATATGAAATAGATAAGGAAAAACTACCTGAGATAAAAAAATCAACAGAATTAGCGGGAAAATTAACTAAAAATGCTGCTGAAAAGCTTGGTCTGAAGCCAAAAATTCCCGTCATTGTAGGATCATTTGATGGAACTGCTGCGGCAATAGGTTCAGGAGCGATATTAAATAATCAAATCCATATATGTCTGGGTACAGCTGATTGGATCGCTACTCACATTTCTGAAAGAAAAAAAGATCTTATGCATTACACCGGATCAATTTGTTCTGCAAAAGATAATTACTTATGTTTATCGAAACAAGAAACTGGTGGGACATGTTTAGACTGGATTAAAAATCAAATGTTTAAAGAAGAAGTAGATAAATTTAAAGAAAATCCTAAAGAGCTTTATAAATATCTGGATTCGATTGTAGAAAAAATTGAGCCTGGATCGAAAAACCTTCTTTTTACACCCTGGATGTATGGAGAAAGAAGTCCAATAAATGATCCAAACCTTAGAGGAGGGTTCTATAATCTCAGTCTTGAGCATGAGAGAGCAGATTTACTTAGAGCTCTATATGAAGGAATTGCGTTTAACATTAAATGGGGTTTAAAATTCGTAGAAAAATTAGTAGGAACTACTGAAAGTATTAATTTCATTGGGGGCGGTGCTAAGTCAGATATTTGGTGCCAGATATTAGCTGATGTATTAGAAAGAAATATCAATCAAATGGATGAGCCTGATTTTGGAAGCGTAAGAGGAGCTGCAATAATTGCGCTGGTAGGTTTAGGCATTTTCAAAGATTTTGCAGAAACAATTAAATTAATTAAAATTAAAAATATATTCACACCTAATCCTAACAATAAAAAGATTTACGTTAAGCTTTTTAGTGAATACATTAAAATCTATAAGAGAAATAAAAAAATGTTTAAAAATTTAAATACATAATATATTCAAAATTAAATTCATTAGAGAAGATATTGATGATAAAATGAATCTTCAAAAAATCATTGATGATTTTAAAAAGGAAAACCCGCCTCTTGATAAGAGTAAAATTAATATTCCCGATTTCATTCCTGATGGAAAATATCTAGGCATTTCTCGTAATATTATTGTTGTAATTGGCGATACTCTTCAGGAAGTAATGCGAGAATTATTTAAAAAATTTCCAGAGTCTGCGGTTGGTGTCATGCGAAAAGGTAAAGAATTAGAATCTTTTGAGACATTATATTGATTATTTTCATCAGAAAGTACTAAAAGTTATCACCAGGTTGAGAAAAGGGAAAATTTTTATCCATTTTTAGAATTTTCAATAATTATTAATGGAGAAGAACAATCCCTCTTAGGATTAATCGATACTGGTGCCACAATCATGACTTTGGATAAAAAACTTGTTAATGAATATAATATAAAATCGTTTGAAAAGACTAAAGTTTTAACTGCAAATGGAATTATCGAAGCATCGATTTATAAATGCAAATTCCGTTATGAAAATCAAATAATTGAATTAAAAACTATTAGTTCAGATGTTAGTGGTCCATTAGCTATTCAGGCATTAGTCGGTAAAAATTTCATTGATAAATTTAATCTGATGTTTCTAGGAAAAGAAAAGCTATTTTGTCTTCAAACATTATACTAATCCACTCAACTTTATTAATTTATACTGAAAATTCTCAAGTTCAATTTATCCTAATTTTTGTATGCTTTATCTAATTTTTGTAAGAGTAACATATAAATACGTAAAATTCAATAATTCCTTAATTTTAGTGCCATATTAAATAAAAAAACAAAGAGATAAGCAATTAAAAAAAAACATATTAAACCTGAAAAATTTTATTATTCTGATGATAATATGAGTGAAGAGAATTTAGATATATACCGTGAATTGCAAAAACACCTCGATAAAATGCCAATTGGGTTTCCTACGACGAGATCAGGAGTTGATATCCGCATATTAAAATATTTATTCACTCCTAAAGAGGCAGAAATTGCTATGAAATTGAGTTTCATTCCAAAACCTTTGAAAAAAATTTATAGGTACGTAAAGAAGTCTGGGGTGTCCATCGAAGAATTAGAGAAGATTTTAGATATCATGGTTGATAAGGGATCCATAAATTATGATAAAAAAGAAGATGAGAAATACTATGGAAATGCCCCTTTCGCAATCGGGATGCATGAATACCAGGTAAGCCTACTCACAAAAGAGTATTATAAAGATGCTCAACAATATATTGAGGAGGCATTCTTAGATGAGTATGTAAAGATGGGACCCCAGATACGCACCATACCAATGGAAGAAAGCATTACACCAGAACATCATATAGCGAGTTATAATGATCTAGAACAAATTATTGAAAATGAAGAGGGTCCATTTAGTGTGTTTAGCTGTATTTGTCGTAAGGGGAAGGGACTCATTGGACAATCATGTAATCAAACATCTCGGGATGAAACTTGCATGACATTTGGGGGTGGAGCTCAATTTTTTATAGATCAAGGATGGAGTCGAAAAATAAGTAAAGCAGAAGCCCTTGAAATCTTACGTAAAAATGAAGCTGATGGTTTGGTTCTTCAACCAGCAATTATTAGGAAACCTGGTTTTATTTGTTCTTGTTGTGGGTGTTGTTGTGATATTTTATTAAACGTTAAGAAGCTAGTCCGTCCAATAGAAGCATTTACGACCAATTATTATGCAGAGGTTGATATAGAATTATGCACAGGATGTGAAACTTGTGTTGATCGTTGTCAAATGGATGCCTTGACTCTTATTGACGACAATTCTGTAGTAAATCTAGATCGATGTATTGGTTGTGGTCTCTGTGTTCCAACATGCCCTTCAGGGGCTATGCACCTTAATAAAAAAGAGGAAGAAATCGTCCCCCCAAAAGATAAAACCGAATTATTCCTCGGTTTTGTGGATAGAAAAGCGGAACTGGCTCGGATTAAAAAGAACCAGTAAAAAACAAGTTCAGATTGAATTATATAATTTAATTTTATTCAATCTTTTTTTAATATTATTCATTTTTCATTATGAGAGAATATTACTTATTATCATACATTTTATAATTTTAGGCAGTAAATTGAATTTGAGAATATTCGGTAATACAGAATAAAATAAAAAAATGTGCTAAATAATTGATGAATATTGATATAATTGATGTATTTCTTCATCCAAGATCTGTTGCTGTCATAGGTGCTTCAAAAAATCCTATGAAAGGCGGAAATCGCATTGTAAATAATCTTATACAAAATAATTTTAAGGGAAAGGTTTATCTTATAAATCCAAACTCAGAAGGTAAATTGCTCGGTTTAGAATTTAAGAAATCAGTTTTAGAAATTGAAGATGAAGTTGATCTTGCTATTTTTTATGTTCCAAATCGACTTATACCCGGTCTATTAAAAGATTGCATAAAAAAAGGTATTAAAGGGGCAATTATTGAGGCATCTGGATTTGAAGAGGTGGGTGAAAAGGGTCTTGAATTAAGTGATCAAATCCTTAAATTAACGGATAATTTCTCGAAAATAAGAATTGTTGGACCGAATTGTATGGGACTTACAACAATTGATGGTGATAGCGAAGGTGATGAAAAAGGAGGTTTTTTTTGCGGGTTTGGCGTTTTTACAAATTACAAAAGAGGAAATGTTGCAATAATTAGCCAATCGGGAATGTTGAATGGGGGATATCTCATGTATCTAATGTCAAAATATCCTAATCTTGGTTTTCGATATTCATGTTCCATTGGAAATAAAATGGATTTAAGTGAATTGGAATTTTTAGAATATTTATTAGAAGATTCCACTGTCAATGTTATTGCTTTATATCTTGAATCTTTTAAAGATCCTATTAAGTTCATTAAATTATGCAGAAAAGTTAAAAATATTCCAAATAAGACGATTATCTTAGTAAAGGGTGGAGTAACTACTCAAGGTCAGAAAGCAACTTTAAGCCATACGGGAGCTCTTGCAGAGAATTCGCAATTGATTGATGCTGTAATTAAGCAAACAGGTATAATACGAGCGTATAGCTTCCATGAATTATTTCAGTTTGCTAGAACTTTCTCAATGATGTATAACACAGGAAAAAAATTGCCTAAATGGGGTAATGTTTCAATGATTGCTGGTTCTGGAGGTGCAGGCACAATTTCAGCAGATCTCACCATAAAATATGGTCTAAATTTTCCTATTTTGGGAGATAAGGCATATAAAGCATTAGAAGATGTGTTTCCGGAGTGGATGCCTCCAAATCGATTCGCACTTGTAGATATATGGCCAGCTATGGAAAAAGCTATAATGAATAAAGTGGGACTTGATGCTGTAATGAAATCTGTTTATAAGGTAGTATTAAGTGAACCTGATATTGAAGGCCTTTTTAATATGATGTTTTGTTCAAAACAATTTAGATTTTTAAGTAATGTCGATCAGATAATTGAAATTGCTAGTCGATCTTCAAAACCAATATTTTTTTGGTTGATTGGTGAAGATAAGGAAGTTCGTCGAAATTCACAATTGTTAGCTAAGCATGATTTACCATCCTTTTCCAGTTTAGAAGATATGGTCAAAAACTTTTGGGTATTAGTTCAAGAATCAAATAATAAAAATAAAATTTTAAACCAATTTATGACTCAGAACTAATAAATTATTTCTCAAATATCAAAAATAATTGTCATTCATTCTTTTTTGAGATTTCATGTTTAATTCTTTCAAATTCTTTAATAATATCGAATAAAAACAATTCATTAAGTTAAAGTAAAGGAGACCTTCAAACCCAATATTGATAACAAAAGGGGTTAAGACAAACTTTTCTTTAAATATGTTAAAAATAATAGAAAAGTAAAAATATAAATACAAAAAAGTTTAATAATTCTAATGTTTTAAATTTCAATTTTATTGAATAAAAATTATAATGAGAGGTGAAAGTGATTTATGACATTCTTTATGGTGACTGCTACATTTCCACCTGACAAAGCAACTGGAGTTGGAAAAGCATTTACTTCAGGAAAATTAACTGAACTACCATCTTTCGTAAAGCGTATAAGCATTTTTGTTGTGCCGGAAGGTAATATTAAGACTTATGCAATTTATGAGTGTGAAGATGAGAAAGCACATGAAGGATATAAGGCAATAGCGAAGAGATACACTGGCTACTACGAACTTGAAGGATGGAAGCACAAAATAGAGCATCTTCTAACGCCAAATGAGGCGTTACCAATGATTGGACTAGGTTAACCCTCCAATAGATCTAATAGGTTTAATTTTGATTAAAATCACAATGAATTCAGAAAATTTTTAAAAATCTTTAATAAACATTAGTATAAAGTATATAGATTAGAAAAAAATCTGTAATAATGAAATTACAATATTTGAATTGATTAATAAAATTTTTAATTTTTTTTTTAATTTTGATTTTAAATTAAATGTTTTTTAAATTTCAATATAAAGCCTTCTTTATCAATTTCAATCCAGATATTGCAATAATTCTGAAGGAAATTGATGGAAAATAATGAATTTTTACACTTCTTAATTCTATTTTTTTTTGAAAGTATAGTAAAATTTTTATATTAAAAAAATCGAATAGATATTTGCTTCTTAAATCCAATTTTATTGAAAAAAAAAATGAGAGGTAAGAGATAAGTATGGTATATATTTTGGTAACTGCAATTTACCCACCATCAAAAGGTGTTGAGTTAGCAAAAATATGGCTTTCTGGCAAACAACCAAAATACCCTGATTTTATAAAACGTGTCCATCAGTTTGTAACTGCAGATTTTAAAGCAAAAAGTTATGCGCTTTATGAATGTGAAGATGATAAAATAGTGGAGGGTATGAAAGCAATTGGGGCAAGGTATGTTCATTATGCAAGTATCGAAGGTTATGAGTATAAAGCTGAGATTTTAATGGAAAGTAAAGATGCATTGAAATTGGTTGGATTATAATATAATTAAAATAAATAAAACTTAATTATCCACTTTTTTTTTTAAGATAAGTATTGAAAACTAATTTAAATTAAACTCTTTTTTGAATTTTAGTATAAAGCCTTCTTTTCCAATTTCAAACCAATTACTGCAAAAATTCTCCATTTTATAGGCTTCTTCATAAGATTTTTCCCAGACATGATTGGCACAAAGCCTTATACCATTAATTACCGCCTGATTTCTTGAAGCAAGAAATTTTGCCTTTTCCATAGCGAATGCCATTAATTCATCCATGGTATTCACAAGCTCATCTATTAATCCAAAATTTAAAGCTTGTTCTGGTGTAATCTTTTCACCCCACATTAGTATCTTTTTTGTCAATAACGGACCTATCGTGCGAACCATCTGAGTTATACACCCTGTTCCAGGAAAGACATTTATAAGAATCTCCGGCATTTGGTAATAACCTTCATTAAGTGCAACTCTATAATCGCAAAACAGAGGTATTTCAAGACCTCCACCTAACGCCCTACCGTTAATTGCTACAACAACGGGTTTCCCATTTAAAAGAATGTGAACAACTTCAGCCAATAATTTTTCAAGTTTTTTTGCAACTGAAATATCCTTACCGCTTACACTGGCGACATCAATTCCAGTAGAAAAATTTTTTCCATTGGCTGTCAAAATAATTGCTCGAATACGCTTATTATTTTGGCAATAAAGGAGTGCTTTCTTATAATTCTTTAATTGTTCTACATCAAAAGCATTTGAACGCTCAATTTTATTTAATGTTATAATTCCAATGCGATTTTTTACTTTAAATTCAATAAAGCGACCAAAATTAATTTCATTATCTGCCATTTTTCTCAAAAATATATTAATTTTAAATTGAAAATTGATATCGTTTAATATTTAATATTTATAGGATTTATCATTTTATTTGTTTTCAAAATTTCCCTTTTATCCAGCCTATTTTATCGGTTTCTCTATTATCAATAGATGGAATGAAAGGTTTTATATCTAAAACAGGGGTCCCATCGATTAAATCAAGATTCTCAACATAGATAAAATTCTTTTCAATTTTTTCTAATTTAAAAACCGAAAATCCTATTGGATTTGGCCTGTAGGGAGACCGTATTGAAAAGATCCCATGTTTAATATTATCCCAATGGGTTCTCGATTGAAGGCGCACTGGGGGTTTTACTAAGTGAAAATAAGACAAACATATTATATATTCAAAACCTTCCAAATCTTTTAGACCATCTTTAAATTCTTCAAAAACTTCTATCCTTCCCTTTGCTTTAGAAAATTTAGGTTGAACGGGAACATTTCCATTTGATTTTAAGGGAGAATGAATTTTTCCAATTGGTTTAAACTCTACTTCTACCATAATAATCATTATTTATGAATTATATTATCCCCCTGTAAGAGGTTCTAGATAATCCATAATATATTCTGCTAGAGAACTATATGTCATAGTTAATTGTAGATCCCCCTCAATTTGCAGATCTCCACTCATATAGGCAGAAGTTCCATCTAATTCTCCGGTAAAGAAATCTTTAGCTACATCAAAATCCCTAATTGTCATCGTGACATCTGGATCTTCAATTTCTTCATCTATCATATAAGAATAATTTCCATCTTCAAAAATTTGAAAACCCGTAAAATTTCCAATTTTCCATAATATTTTTGCTTCAAAATCTTCCATTTCATCTTGAAATTCCTCATCAACTTTAGCAATTTCATCTATACTTTTTAACATTAAATAAAACAGCATTTTTACTTGAAACTCTTTTTTATCCATTTAATCACCTCTTATCTTGCTAAATCCCCAATATAATCTTTTACAGTATCCAAAATAAAATTGAGTTGCTCAGCCTTTCCAATATCTCCCAAAATCTTTATTTTATCGCCCATTTCATTAATATCTTGCCTTCCAGTTAATATTTTTAATGCAACTTCAGCATCACTGATTTCAAAAGTTAAGGTGGGATTTGTTGGTGCTGTTCCTTCAGAACCATTAATATCTCCATCTTTTATTTCAGTGTAAAATAATATATCATTTCCAACTTTCCATTCAATTAATTCGTTCAAACCCTTTAATTTATCTCGGTAATCATCGTCAAATTTCGCAATCTCTTTCGCAGCGTAATTTATCGTATTCATTAATACTTTAACACATACTCTTTCTTCTTTCGACATTTCTGTAATCTCCAATCTATTTTTAATTAACTTAAATAATAATTTGAATTGTTATTATAAAAAAATTATAACAATTTGAAAATTTAAAAATTAAATAATGCTGAAAAATCTAATGTAATAACTTTTTAGAAGATTATCCTTGTTAGTATTAAACTAAATTATTTATTTCATAAAATGTTTTTATTCAACAAATCTCTAATTTGTTCTAAAGCAAATTTTCTATATTCTTTAGCAGATAAAATATAAGATTCCAATTTTATTGGTTCTGTAATATTTTCACGTAATTTAAGATCTGCCTCTACTTTCGCCGCTCCAAGAAGTACCCCATATATATAAAATAAACGTTCAATAGCTTCAGTTTTAGTTATTTCTTTAGCAATTACCGCTTTTTCCACAATTACTGAGATGTATTTCATTATTTGGAATGGTTCATAATTTTTCTCTAGAGGACCAATTTTTTTGGAAGGGGGAGCAGAAATTAAAAACATCATCGCAAATCGATTAAAATCAACGCTTGCAAATTCCAAGAAAAATTCTGCCATTTTAAAAAAAAGGTCAGTATAGGAACCTTGATGATCATCTATTAATCTATTTAGCCCATCTTGAAATTCTCCATAATATTTCGTCCTAATAGCAATCCAAAGTTCTCTCTTACTCTGGACGTAATTATATACATTTGTTTGAGACATATTTAAGCGTTTTGCTAAGGCTCGAAGACTAAATCCATGTGAGCCATATTTAACAAATAATTCCTTTCCAGTTTCTAGAATTCTATTAAACTGTTCTGCCTTTTTTTTTGGTGCTCGTGCTCTTGGAATTATTTTCTTCTTTTTACTTTTTTCCATTATGATTATCTAATTTTTTTAATAATTTATAATTTAAAGTTTAAATTTCTGAATATTATGATTATTAGATTGATTAATTTTTATAATTATATATTTTGATGAATGAGTATATTTATTTTAAATTTTTATTAAAAATCTTCCTATATTCATAATACCTCTTACTCGGAAAATCCTTCCCAGTTAAGCCATATTTTTAAATATAAACATTTAAATATAAGTTATTATCGATAATTAAATTAACTAACATAGATCATGTAATTAAATCTTTATAAAAAAAAAACTCAAGAAATTAATTTTTTAAAAAAAATTGAAAACAATATGGAATGAAAGGATTATGACAGAATCTACAAAAATGAGGTATTCTGAAAAAATTACTAATAAGAAAATGATTTTATTTACATTAAGTGGACCAATCGGCGGACTTTTGTTTGGAATGTGGGGGAATATTCAATTTTTTGCGGCATCGGTGCTTTTAATACCACAAGTTGTAATTACTGTGATTTACCTTATTTACTCAATAGTTGATAGCATCAATGATCCAGTTTTAGGTTATCTTACTGATCGATCCAAAAGATTTACAGCTAAATTTGGAAAGCGCTTTCCATGGATTATGATTGGGGCTATTATAAGTCCGATTGTACTCATTTTATGTTTCATTCAAGTCGCTCAAATTAATGTTGATGAATCCGGTCAAGTGCTAAATCCTGAAGCAGTTTTAATAGCCTCTATATGGTTATGCGTCATAATGGTTATTTACGAAACATTTCGCACATTACATGAGATAAACCATACATCTTTGTTCCCTGATTTATTCCGAGAAGAAAACCAACGAAGGAAAGTTAGTGGAGTTGGAGGGATTGTAGGTGGAATAACCTCGATTTTATCTGCTATTTTGATTCCATTATTTATAGCAAGTCTAGGAGGGGCAACTAGCCTAACTGCTTATTTGTTTACTACAATAATAATCATTATTGTTGTTTATTTATTGATTTTCCCCTATAATTTAGGTGTTCGTGAAACTGATAAGATGAAAGCATTTCGAGTAGAATTAGATAATTCAGGAAAAGGTACTTCTCCAGTGAAAGAAGTAGTGATTCGTATATTTAGAGATAAAAATTGGATGGCTATTGTAATTACGAATTTCTGCTGGGCTATAGCTGGAGCTTGCATGTTATATGGTTTAAACTTTTTTATCTTACATAATTTAGGATTGGGCATAGAATCTACCATTTTACCAGGACTATTTCATATTATCGTAAGCATTATTTCAGCACCCATTTGGATTAAGGTAGCGAAAAAGATAGGTGTTAAAAAAACTTACTTAGTGAGTTTGATTTTAAATGTTATTGGTTTCCTTGCATTTTATTTTGTAACTGATATTATTGGAGTGATTATAGTGCTAGCTTATGTAGGCATACCTACTAGTGCAAATTATGGTGTGATTATTTTTCTTGCAATGGCTGAAGGAATCGATAACGCTGCTGTAAATTCAGGAAAACGTGAAGAAGGGAGTTACATTGGTATATTGCGAGTTTTTTCTGCATTTTCATATGCTTCTCAAACTCTAATTTTTGCATTAGTAGCAGGTATCACAGGATATAATCCAGTACTTGAAGCTAACCAAACTCCTTTTGCTAAATGGGGGTTAAATCTCCAAATGTCACTAATCCCAATGGTTATTATCTTCATTGGCACGATTATTTTCGCACTAATGTATAAAATAAGAAAGGAAGATGCAGAAGCAAATAAAGAAAAATTGAAAGAATTAGGGCTCTAGACCCTCCTAAGCCATTATTTTAAATTTATTTTTTTTTTTCAATATATAAAAATTTACCTTTTCTTTAATTCCTTTATTACTTTATTAGGGTTTTTTGTATTAATTATTGCACTAGCAGAAATTAATATATCAGCATTTGATAATTTTTTTGAACTTTCTAAATTTACCCCACCATCTACCCTTATTTCTATTGGGTATTTCTCCTTAAATTTTACAATCTTTTTTAATCGATCTACGGTGGTTTCTATAAATTTTTGGCCAGAAAACCCAGGATTTACTCCTAAAATCAAAATTGTATCAATTATCGGGAGAAATCTTTCTAATTTGTGAATCTCTGTGTCGGGATTGATCACCAACCCCACCTTTTTATTATAACTCTTTACTTTCATAATTATCTCTTGAATATTTTCTTTAATTTCAATATGGAACAAGAAAATATCGATATAATCAATAACTTTTTCAATATATTCAAGTGGATTCTCAACCATTAAATGAGCTTCTATAGGTAAATCAAACTCAGATTTGATTTTTTTAAAAATTTCTAGGTTAAGTTTTAAATTCGGAATAAATCTTCCATCCATTACGTCTATGTGGATAAAATCGAGTCCTTTTAAGTTTTTCAAAATATCTGTAGTAAAATCATGACTTGCGTGAATCGAAACGGCTACTTTCAATTTATTTCTCAATTTTGTATAGTGTGAAATTAAATTTAATTAATAATATATTAATTTTTTTAAGATATTAAGGTAAATAATTAAATGATGAAAAAAATGACAGAAAAATCATATGGTTCGGGTTATTTTGGCGAATGGATCGAAGATGTATTTGGTTTGCCGGCTTATCGATACACTTGTGATCAGATAAATGATCCTAAGGCAATTACTCCTATGAATGAAACCTGGCGTTCTAAAACTGAACATCTTCATCAAGTAGGTAATGATCGATTGGTGGCTGTAGCATCTAACTATGGTTATATTCAGGTAAGACAGGATGAAGGAAGCCCCAAATATCTTAATGAATACGATCCTAAACATGGTCATTATGCAGGAGGTTTCGGTTATCTTACTGATGGGAAAAAATCTTTAAGTACATTCTACCCTGGAAATGGAGAATCATTTGATAGGATTTTTGGATTGGGTTATATCCGAAAAAAAGTGAGAGGAAATGGGTATATTGCCGATCAGATTGTTTTTGCGCCATTTGGTGATGATCCAATATTGATCTCCCAAGTTACAATAACTAATAATCTTAATGTCCCAACTGATCTACGCTGGATAGAATTTTGGGGTTGTCATATATATCAATTTTCATTAAAGGCATATACAACAACCCTTTCAAAAAAAAGTAAAAAACATCCAAGAGAGATTCGTCAAGAATTCAGTGATCAGTTTAAACACAAATTTAAAATAATAAATGATGGTGCGGGACTTCAAGAAGCAAAATTTATTGAGGATTTAAATAAGGTTGATAAGGCTCCTTACC
>JAHLWH010000260.1 GCA_019058015.1 Promethearchaeota archaeon
CCACCTCCCCTAGAAATTCATTTTAATCAATCCTAATGTGCAATATGATTATAATCTTCGACAGTTTTCTTAGTATATGTGTAAAATTTTCTTCACCAAGAATCATTATTTTTCACATTATCTCGTCTAGCCTCGAATTCATGTCCTCTTTCACATCTAAAATTCAGCTTCGTGATGGAATCATTATATTCAGTAGAGAGACATTCCCCACCATGCTCTCGGGCAATTTCTTGAAACTCTTTTAAGAAAATATTAGATCTCCAAGTTTTGTATTCTGATTCAGATTCAAACGATTTGCGCACTAATTTTTGTATCGTAGTAAGACTCGGAGTATATTCACAAGCTTGAGTTTTTAGATATAATTCAATTTTATAGAATGATCTCTGTATTTCATAAACTTTCTTTAATAAATCTATATCCTTGCAGTGAATTTTTTTATTCGTTTTATAAAAAAAGTCTTCAGGTACTTCTGGGAGTGAGACTTCTTTTGTTATTTTTCTTCCGCCTCATCAATTGATTCGATTTCATTAAATTGGTCAACTCTATTGATGGGTATGTCCAATAAGAGGAATTTGCAATGTTTAAAAATCTTATCATTTACGAAAATATTTGTTTTTCCATTCTCCAATTTAAGTGAGATATATTCATTGACCTTGAACTCAAGTCAAGGGTCTATTTTTTTTTCCTTGCTTTTTTTTCCCATTCCTAATTTAAATAATTATTAACAAGAATTTAAGTATCCATACTCTCACTAATAAGTATAATCTATTTATTTAATTAAAATAAATAATTTTATTAATTTAATTAAAGATAGTAGAAAAGTTTCTAAAAATAAATTGGAAAAAACATAATTCAAATATTAAAATCTTTAATAGTAATAATTTTTGGAATTAGATAAAAAAAATAAATCCAAATATTGACGAACACTTGTTTGGTAAGTGAAACCAATTTTTAACTTAAAATTAGCATTAAAGATCTTCAATCATTTGATTGAGTTATTCTAATTCTTCTAACCTTGGTATATTTCAAATATTCCTTCAAAATGAGGATTTGTTATTTCGTTAGATGAACAATTAAGAGAAGAGATAAATAAACAGATCAAAATTATGGTGAATAAATGCAATACATAATTTAATGAAGATCTTTTAGGAGATCAATTGAGTTTGGTTGTAAATATGGAGTTAAATAGCCTCATGGGCTATGAGCGCATGGAGAAGTAATTCTATAAATTTAAGTTTTTTAATAGCTTGAATATAAATTAATATAAGTTAAATTAATTAGAGGGAGCTCAAATGAGTTTTTCGGAAAAAGAGTTAGAAGAAAAAATATTAAAAAAAATACGTAATGTTCAAAATTTTCCCAAAGAAGGAATTCAATTTAAAGATATTTCAACCCTAGTAAAGGATGCAGATGGTCTAAAAGACTCAGTTAATTTTTTATATGAAAAATATAGAGATAAAGGAATTACAAAAGTTGCTGCAATAGAAGCAAGAGGTTATATTTTTGGTGGCGCTCTTGCAATAAAATTAGGTGCTGGATTTGTTATGATTAGAAAACCGGGAAAATTACCATATAAAACAATAAGTGAAATATATGAGCTAGAATATGGAACAGATTCAATTGAAATGCATATAGATGCAATCGAAAACGGAGATAAAGTCTTAGTTTTTGATGATTTATTGGCAACAGGAGGAACAGCAAAAGCTGCATGTAATTTAGTAGAAAAGGCAGATGGTGAAGTTGTTGGTGTAGCATTTATTATTGAATTAACTGGGAGTCTTCATGGTAAAGATCAATTGAAAAATTACGATGTCTTTTCATTAGTAGAAATCCCAGTAGAAGAATAAAAAAAATAGAAAAAAATTACCTTATTTTTTATATTTTAAATAATTGCTCCTTGCATTGAATCCTTGCATTTGCAGGAACGCTCTTTTGGTATTTTAGGAATTGCTATATCCAAAATTTTTGTCAGATTTTTTGCATTTCTCTCCATAGTTTCTAATATTTCTTCAATACTGACCGAATATTTTTTTAGTGGACCACCACAACTACTACATTTAGCTCCAACTTCAACAATTCCACACCGTTCGCACTCTGCAGCCCATACATCAAGATCAGTAATCATTGCAATTGTACTATAGCAGACTTCAGCTTCTGCTGCCAAAACCACTTCTGGGTAGCATGTCATTCCAATCACATCTCCACCCCAAATTCGAAACATACGTGATTCTGCAATAGTGGAAAATCTTGGTCCTTCAATACATACATAAGTGCCTCCCAACGTAATTTTTAACCCGGGAATTTCTTTACCTGCATTATAGAATATTTCATTCATTTCGGGACAGAATGGTTCAGCTTGACTCATGTGGCATACTTGACCTCCTTTAAAAAACGTATCAAATCTTTTTTTAGTTCTATCAATATATTGATCAATTATTACAAAATCTCCCTTATCATATTCCTTAACTAAAGATCCAACTGCACTAGGTGAAATTATTCGTTTTACTCCTAATTCTTTAGCTAATGCCCAAATATTTGCCCTATTATTAAGATTATGAGGAGCTACTACATGACCACGACCATGTCTTGGTATAAATGCTAATTTTCTACCTTTATAAAAGCCAACCGAAATAAGATCAGACGACATTCCATATGGTGTGTAAACTTTTACTTCTTCAGCGTCTTCAAGCTCTAAATCGGATCCCGTTCCACCAATTATTCCTATTTCTACATCTTTTTCGCTATATTTCATTTTGACATCAATTTATCGTAAATTTAAATTTAAATTCTTATTTTATTTTTAATTTAATAACATAAAACTTTTTGATATTTTGTTATTTGATTAACATTACAATCTATAAAATATTTTCATTTATATTACTAAGAATTTGAATACAAGGAAAAGGTCATAACTGTGGTCAAAATAAGGTTTCTTGGGGGATCTAGAGAAGTTGGAGCATCTGGTATATTAATTCAATCTGAAGAAACAGAAAATTCCTTACTCCTTGATTACGGAATACGATTACAAGGAAATGGCAATATTTTACCATTAAGTGTTGATGGAATTAAAATATCGGCAGTTGCACTAACACACTGTCATATTGACCACTCGGGAAACCTTCCAAGCTTATATAAAAATCGTCAGATTCCGTTATTTACAAACGAATTAACTTATAGGATAATAGAAGTATTAATTCGCGATACACTTAAAATTTCTAAATTTAAAATACAATACTCAAATCAAGAACTTAATAAAATGGGAATTTCGAGTTATTTTCTTGAATATGGAACAAGACAGAGAATTGAAAATAATTTTTATATAACTTTAAAAGATGCTGGTCATGTACCCGGTTCATGTTCTATTTTAGTGGAAGTTGATGGAAAAAAGATCTTATACACAGGGGATATCAACACACAAAAAACTAGACTTGTAAATAGTATTGATGTTCATGATTTTCCAGAATTAGATGCATTAATCATAGAATCAACATATGCTTTAAGAGATCATCGACCAAGAGATGAGATCGAAAAGGAATTTATTGAAAATGTAAATATAATTGTAGAGGATAAGGGACGTGTGCTAGTTCCAGCTTTTGGTGTAGCTAGATCTCAAGAGATTCTAAGTGTCCTTTATCATTATGGATATCGTGGAAATCTTTTTCTAGATGGAATGGCAAGGAAAATCTCTGAGATCTATTTTGATTACGCTGAATTTTTAAGAAATCCAAGAGAATATCGAAGAGCTATAAATAATGCTACCTTTATTTTAAATTCCCGATCAAAAAGAGACAGAAAGATTGCAAAAACTACACCCGGAATAATAATTAGTCCCTCAGGAATGTTACAAGGAGGTCCTGCTAGAAATTATGCAAGATCAATTGTTCTCGAGCAAAATTCCGCTATTTATTCAGTTGGATATCAAGTTGAAAATACTCCAGGAAGAATTTTACTTGATGATAATTTATTTTTTAAGTCTAGAAATGACCCAAATGGTATTAACGCTATTTGCGACATTAAAAATTTTGACTTTTCAAGTCATGCCGGAAGTTTAGATTTATTAAAATTCGTTGATAATTTAAAATTCAATGAGGATTCAGAAAAAAATATATTTTGCATCCATGGAAGTGCTGAATCTTGCACTACTTTTGCAAAAAATCTCAATAAAAAAGACTATTCAGCCATTTCTCCAGAAATCGGAGATATTTTTACAATTTAAATATTTTGCTTATATCCTAGAATTTTAACTTCTACATAATTGTTTTCAAAATCTATTATTTTATTTTTCTCTCAAACTGTCAAAAATACGCTGATATGCCTTATTGACTCCTTCTAAATACATATCTAGAGATATAAGTTCGCGACTGATTGTATTTAGGGTTTTAGGAGATATCTTACCATCGACAATGAGTTGATGACCTGCTTCTTTTGCCGCTTTAAAGATATCATCCATCTGCACGCCCATCTTCATCATAATTCTCAATCCAGCTCCATGGGGACGTAATAATGCCCCAGCAAATTCCCTATTGGAATTCTTGGTAAATGCCTTAATATGTAAAAGCATCGGGTCGAAATTATCTAATTCGAAATGACCACAGGTTGAAACCAGCACAACCTTACCTTGTTTGAATCCCTCATGTAGAGGATGGCGACAATGTCCATTCCGTAGCTCTACGAATGGTTTTGCTACTGATATCATTCTTTCCCACAAGTTCAGCATCGATCCGGAAATTCCATCACAATGGACAGGAGTAGCAAATACCCAGATGTCCGAACTACCTAGTTTGGGTAGAAGCATTTGCATATCATCCTGCTGTAAGCATTTACCTGGTGTTTTGAGCCAACAGTTAAACTGCCCAAGGCATGGTTTAATATCTAGCTTCTTTGTGTAGAATAATTCAATTTGTGCTCCCGCTTCCTTCATTCCCTCAAGAAAGGGAGTGAGAATCATAGCAGTACTACCCTTACCCATATTCGGACTACTATTTATAGCTATAACTTTCATTTTCTCTTCATTCCTCAATATTTAAAAGATATATCAAGAGAATAATTTCTTTTAATAAGAGAAATTTTTTGAGCATTTAATTTTTTTTAGAAATAAATAAAGGAAAAATAGTTAGAAGAAAAACTATTAAATATTTTTAATATACTTTTTTAGGCTTTATTTAATTTTATATGAGGATAATTTCTTCTTGTTTTATTATATTACATTTTATTTTGTTAGTATTACATCATAGATTTAAGTAATAAGGTAAATTTGATAAATATAAATTTAAATATCATATAATCATTTTATTTTATTAGTTGAAGCTAAAAGCTTTCTAAAAAATATAAAATATCTTTATTAGTGAATAAAATGGAATTATTTCCAGAACTTAGATTAGACTGGCTTAACGGATGGATCTTTGTAGTGATATCCTACTTAATTCTTGGTTTGTTGATTTTATCTTGCCCTAGAGAAGTAATTGCAAGGCTTTATGATGAGAAAGGTTGGACAAAATCACAAAAAATCTTAGCGAAGATCTCGAAAATTTTTGCCCTTTTGAATTTAATTTTAATGATCTTTACCCCAATAAATTTTTTATCAATTGATTTCATAATTGGTTTGGTAATCTTCTCACTGGGAACTGTTGGATTTATTATAGCAATTTTTAATTTTAAAAATGCTCCACTTGACAAACCAATTACCTTGGGAATATATAAGATATCACGAAATCCTCAGCAGCTTATGTTGTATCTTGCAACTCTTGGAAGTTCTATACTTATAGGTTCAGGAATTGCGATAATATCATTTGTATTTTACGCAATATTTTCACATTTTAGAATTTTGGGGGAGGAAAGAAAGTTATTAGAACAATATGGCGAATCATATAAAGAATATAAGAATAAAGTGCCACGATATTTCTTATTTTTCTACAGTATCTAATGTTTTTGTTTTTTTTAATTTATTTTCTCGTTTGTTTTATCCGACAATAAAATACTTTAAGCATCACCTCTATATTAATTTTTTTTCTACGGTAAGAAATTGATTTGCCAAAAAGCACTGATTTTCATATTGCGTCCAATCTTGACTTTTTAAATTATTTTTCTTGTGCTTTTTAAGTAAGATGCGGTTCATTTTCCAAGAATTGTAAAGGAGCATTCGAGCGAGCAAATCCAAATATCTCACATTGTCGTAAGTCGACTTACATCGCGGTCCAGTTCGATTTAAGTCGCGAAAGCCAGATTCAATAAACCATCTTTTTTTATAACGTTTTGATCTGCGAGACGCCCAAGAACTATTTTTTCTTTTAGGCTTCTCAGTCGTCATAATAGCGTAAATATTCTCCGAAGCATCTTTGAGAGACAGTTCCCCTCGCTGAAATTGTCGCTTGATGTCGAGGAGATATAATTTCTTTTTTGCGTCAAAAACCAAAAATACTTTTTGAAAAAATCGATGTTTTGCTCCGAGAGCGCTTGAGACAAGATATTCTCTAATCCTTCCAGCTTTTCCCTTTAAATAATCCTCTTTAAATTTCTTAATCTTCTTGTAATCTTTAGCAGGAATTAAAACGTTCCCTCCCATTCCCTTTATCTCGTCTAAAATTTCAGCTCGATAAAATTCGCGGTCTATTATTACAAAACCCACTTTAAAACTCATATTAAACAAATGTTCTACGAAATTAATTACGAGGGGTACCCTAGATTGATTTTTAGCCACGTGTTCCAATCCTACAAAAAGGTGAGTATTTTTTGAAAAAACTGAAAAACCTAAATAATGGCGCATTTTGTTCGTTCCCTTTTGCCGAGTCGTCCCCTTAATCATTTTATCTTCTCTTTTTCCATAGTAAGGATGTTCAGTGAAATCAATTAGAACATCAACCTTTCTAGATATGACACTAGTTTGCAACGCTTCTTTTAACTGGTCATCGAGACACGCTCGCAAAATATTTCTCGCTCGATTAAGACCTATTCGTCGTAAAAACTTATGACATCGGTTTGGTGTGGGATCATGCGCCTTTTACGCCCATCAGAAAAAACCTTAATTCGCCCTCGCCTTTTTCTTAAATAATACTTATTTAATGTTTCACTTGCATGTCTTATAGAAATACCACATATTTCTGAATAAATAAACGCTTTTAAAAAGTCTTCCGTTTCATATAACTTAAATCTTGGTTTTTTCACTCGCCACAAGCGAGATTTAATTTCTTCGCAAAACTTTTTAAAAAATGACAGATTATTATCTCTTGAGAAAGGTGGTATTAAACCAGATCCCACAATTGGGAATGGTAATATTATTTTATTGCTCATAAATTAATATTACCACTTTTCTCTTTTAAATCATAGGGTAGATTTCTGCTGGAAACAAAAAATTAAATTGAATTTCCCAAAAATAAGAATTAAACTTAAATTTTAAAAAATACAAGTTGTACTCAAAAGAAATTAAGCTTTAAAATCATTCAACACTGTTTCTAAATATATATCTTAATCATTAAAATCGAAAACTCAGTAATTATCTTTAAATTGAAAGAAAAAAGATATTCTAAAAAAGATTAAAAAGAAATTTTATGTTTTAATTGATTCTTTATGATTTTATCGCATATTAGTAAAAATTCATCAATTTTTTCCTTTTTAATTTTAGTGCCAGCAGCTGGTGGATGACCACCGCCTAAAGTATCAACTTTCATTAATCTTGTTGCTTCCTTTATTACTTGTGAAAGATTTACACCATCATTTACTAAATCTATTGTTGCTCTTGCTGAAACTTTGTAGAAATCCTCACCAATCTTATTTGCATAACCAAGAATCGGCTTTGTTCTATCTATTAATTGAGAATTTA
>JAHLWH010000261.1 GCA_019058015.1 Promethearchaeota archaeon
ATTAAAGGAAATACAATTCCAAACATTATCATAACAAAAAATAGGTTTAGAATGATTCGACTCGCTAGACTAATACCAAAAAACAAAATAGTGCCCAGTAATCCCTCTAATAAGAATTTTTTCTTTCTTCTTTCGTGTTTTAATTTCTCTATTCTAATTTCTTTATCTTTATACTCATTAAGATCTTTGTTAAGCGACTCAATCAACAAAAAAATAGAAAAAATGAAGATATTTAAGTCTTTTTTGAAAAAAAAGTTGATATTTTTGCAAAAAAAATTTGACAAGAACCATAATGAGTTTCATCCAGTAGACTAATCAGTTTTTAGTTAATGAACTCTAACAGCTTATTATCAAGATAAATTTTGATCTTAATAATTGGATCTGTTTGAAACAGTCGTGAATTATTTAAAAAAAATGTACCGAAAATTATAAACAGAGAAAGGGTTTCAAATGAAAGCAAGTTTTTATTCAAGTGAAGATCTGGATCATACATTTTAAAATATCGGTAGAAAAAATATAAAGCTTTTTCTAAAAAAATCAATGCTTTTGGCTTATAACTGTAATTATAATCAAAGAAGCCACACCAATAATCACGATTATTATTTGGAAATTATATCCTGAAACAGAGGGAAAAAAAGTATTTCCTTCAAATTTCCTTAAAAAAGATACATATTTAATATTTGATGAGAAAAACAAATTCTTTAAAGAAATTAATCAATTATTGAAATTTCCTCGTCGATCTTTATTTAAATTAAAGATAAGAGGAAGCATTAGACATTTTAGAAAAAACTTACATAAATTAATTGAAGAAATTAATAATTATAATCATAATTTTGTAGAAAGACGATTAAAAGAATATTCTTCTTTTTTGGATGGAAAAGATGATGGATTACAATATCCTTTAGATGAAGATCAAAGATTAGCTGTAATTAAAGATGATAAACATAATCTTGTAATTGCTGGAGCTGGTTCGGGAAAAACAATTATTCTTATATAAACAAATAATTGATATTCGGTAAATGACAAAATTATCTTAAATAATTTAAATTATTTATAAACAAAAATAATAATACTAATTATCATCTTCTTAATCTAAAAAGGAAGTTTATATTTTTTTTATGAAACGACAAAACAAAGATGGAAGACCTATCCATAGCGATAAAGTTTGGAAAAGAATGTTATGGATTGGAGCTAATTTAAGAAAAATTGGATACGAGGAAAGTGGAATGAAACCAAATTTATTTTATAAAAATATTAATGATAACGATGAAAAGGGAGTAATTTTTGCCGATTTAAGAGGTACGGATATTATTCCAATATGGGCAGATGCAAGTCCAATTACATATTATAGGGATGTCTCTTTTAAAAGATATATTAAAGAAGTGATAATATTAAAGAGGAATGAATGTTCACCAAGAACGACCTTCTACCAAGATAGTGAACCTGAAGGTTGGGCAATTGGTGTTGGAATACCAGACGGATTTTGTAAGGGTTGCGGAAAGGATATAATTCATGAAGTAGATTGGGATATTTTAGAAGACGGGATATACAATAAGAAAATAAGTAAAGTAGGAATTGATTGGATAATTGAAGTTTTTTTCTGTAAAGATTGTAAAAATCAGGAATCCTTGATTAAGAACTTTTTAAAAGAAGAGAATAAGAAAAGAAGATAAAATAAAAAGAAATGAATGGATTTGGAAAAAAAAGATTCAAATAAATATAATTTAAATTAGCATTTTTATAATTTTAGCATTCATGCTAAAGCATACATCTTAATAATAATACGAATTCCTTTTGAAGAAAAAGTATTACACGATGGACTCGAAGGGTATACTGAATACACAGAGAAAGTAAAATGTAGATTAATTCCAAATATTTGGTAGAATATTAAAAAAATCTTTCATTATTCATTTTATGGGAATTATAATCCAAAAAAACTAATATATTGTCAATATAATCATTTAGAATTAAGATAACAAGAAAAATGACAGAATTAATTATTGATATTTCATATAAATGTAATTCGAATTGCAAATATTGTCAATGGAATTCAAAAAATTCTCAAAAAAAGAAAATAGATATCCCATTTAACCAGGTATTATTATCAAGAGAAAATCTAAAATCATTTGATATCTCCAGAATAATTCTTTCGGGAGGAGAGCCTACATTAGCAAATCATTTGAAAGATATTGTGACATATTATCATCGCTTATTATTACCAATTCGCTTAATTACAAATGGAATCAATTTAAGTTTAAAAAAAATAAAATTATTAACTAAATGGGGTATAAATGAATTTGTTATATCGATTGATGCTATTTCTTACGATACTTATTCGACGATGCGAGCAAATTCCGAGAAGATTTTTCAAAAAACTTTACAGAACATAAAAAATTTAGCAAATTTCCATATGTATCATCCAAAAATTGTATCTTACATTGGTTTAAATGTAGTATTAACTAGTATAAATTGTAATTGGCATATAATTAATCAAATTCTTTCATTTGCTAGAGATTTAAAATTTAACCAAGTAAAGTTCCAACCTGTTTATGATGATGGATATTTATCTAAAAATGCACCAGAGTTAAAATTAACTCTTAAAAATTCTATAGAATTAGAAGAAATTATTTCAAACATTAAAATTAAGCCTTTTGAATTAAATTTTACTAATCCATTAGAATTTTGGATGGATTTAAAGAGACATTTAGAAGGTAAAAATTTATCTCCACGAAAATGTTTTCTTAGTAATAATGTTATTTTATTACACAAAGGGATATTAAAATTTTGTTTTTGGTGTCAACATACTAGATATGGTCCAATTAATCACTCGTATTCACATAAAGATGTTTTAGAAATTCAAAATAAATTTCAAAATAATCTTGAAAAATGTCGTGTGGCCCCCCAATGCTTTTGTCTTCAACCAATTAATCATATATGGTCTTAACATTAAAGCTATATAATTAATAGGAAAAAAAATGAGAATTATTTCGATTATTATTCCAACAACTCGTCCAGAGAAACACTCTTTAGAATCTTTTTTTAAATTCAATATTCCTGAGGATTATAATTTAGAATATATCTTTATCA
This sequence comes from Promethearchaeota archaeon, assembly GCA_019058015.1. GTDB lineage: Archaea > Asgardarchaeota > Lokiarchaeia > Sigyniarchaeales > SOKP01 > 6H3-1. The sequence continues at coordinate 3,088 of JAHLWH010000261.1, forward strand.
TAGATGATCCTACAAAAAATCTTGAAGATTTGAGAAAATTAGTTAAAAAATATCAAAATCTACAGGTAAAGATTATAAGAAATAAGAGAAATTTTGGTGCTTCAGCTTCCCGTAATAAAGGAATAGAGATTGCAAATGGAGATTTTATTTTATTTTTAGATGATGATTGTATCGTGAAACCAAATTTGTTAACAGAATACATTAAAGCTTATCAAAAATATCCTGATCATCCTGGATATATTGGGATCACAAATACACCAGACCCAAAATCAAGTTTTGATAATGCTATTAAACTCAGCGATATGTTACATTTTTTTAGAATAGCTAAATTAAAAAGAGTTTTTTATTGGGGAATTACTGCGAATTTATTTATAAAAAGAGAAGCAATTGGCAATACGAGATTTCCATTAGATTATCCAAAAAAAGGAGGTGGAGAAGATATTCATTTTTGTCTAAAAATAATTAGAAATTATAATAAAAAGTATAGAGAAATGTATAAAAATGATTCTTCAAAACAACCTTATGAAAATAGACTTTTTAAATGTGTACCTACAGCAGAAGTCATACATCCATTTTGGAAGGAAAATCTTAAGTGTTATCTTCGATATTTCAGATGGGGGTATGGAGATGTAAATTTGCATAAAAATTTCCCCCAATATTGTTTTCATCAATATCCTAACTTTATTGAATATTTATTTTTAATAATATTTTTTAATATAATCATCTGGTTTATTGCTCCAATAATAAATCTCTCATGGTCTCTTAATCAGTTAATCTCTATGGTCTTAATTAATACAAGTGCTATGGTTTTTTGGGAACATTATTGCGAGGGAAAAAAACTCAAAAAGCAAAAACGCAGTTATTCTTTCAAATCGTTATTTAAAGCTGTTTTAATCCGCCAGCTAAATGATTGGGGGCGATTTATTCATCAATTTTCCATGATTTGGAGAATCTCAAAACGATGGGACTATTTTTGTACGGGAGAATCTATAAAGTATGAAAGAATAAATGCTGCAAAAAAGTTTTATGGATATATAACTTTTACATTCATTTCTTTAATAATTACTATACTTCTAATTTAAAATTATTTAAAAATTAAAAAAATGACAAAAGAAGTTAGCAGAAATAGAGAATTAATAAGATTTTATAAAGAAAATCCCTCCATGTTAAGTTCTCCTTATACTTTACATTTAGAACTCTTTAAAAGGTTTCGCAAACGGTTAACTCCCTTAGGATTTCAAATCTTCTCAAAACTTAAAATAAGAGGAACAAAAATTTTCGATTTTGGCTGTGGATTGGGAGGATTTTTAGCGTTTGCTAAAATTAATGGGGCAAAATTATGTGTTGGAAGAGATCAAGCTAATTACATCGTATCAGATAATGCAACTTATATTGATCATCTAGAAATTGATACAAATTTGCCAATAAACCAACTGAATAATTTTTATGATCTTGTAATTTGTTCAGAAGTATTAGAACATACAGGATTTAAATGGAAAGAAATAATTGGAGAATTAATAAGGATTACAAAAAGAAATGGTATAATATTTATTAGTGCTCCTAATTATTTCAACTTATGTGGAATTATTAAATGGATCTTTGAAAAATCCGGATATTATAAGCGAAATACATGGGCGCCTTTTCAAAATTATTTACCTCAAGTATCAGAACAACCTCTTAAATCCTATCAAATTCTTCGGGAAATAAAAAAATACGCTGTTAAGGTGATTGAAAAAAGATCTATTTGGTGGATTGATTCTTGGGCACCTTGGATTCATCGACATCCAGAAATTAAATTATATACAGGGAAATTAGATTTTCTTAGACACCATATTGATAGAATCTTTTCATATTGGCCTTATGGAGGTTTACAATTTTATTGCATTCTACAAAAAAAATAATTTAAAATGAATTAAATAAGCTAAAAAAATGATAGATATTAAGATAAACAATGATAAATTAATATCCCTCGTAGAGAAGAAATATTATGGTCAAGCTCTTGAAGCTTTATTAAAAATTAATAAAGCTCAGCTAAGGAAGCAAGAATTGAGAGTAAGATCAAGCATAAAATTTATTAAAGGTATTCTTTGGGAATTATTAGGTAATTTTCCTAAAGCTCTAAATAAATATGATTCTATAATTCAAATGCAACCAAATAATTCTATTGCTTTACAATATTATACACAATTATTATCAAAAATGGGTAATATCCCCGGATCAAAAATCTATTTTAAGAAACTTTTTCAATTAAATCCCGAAATTAAAAATCCTTTTTTATCCAAGCGGAATTATTTAGGATTTAGAGATAGAACTTATGATTTAAGAAGTCTACAATTTAGTATGCTTGATTCAAATAATAACCAAGAAATTTGCATATTCTTATTAGGCTTAATCAATTTTTCAATGTTAAATATTAGAAAGAGTATATTCTTTTTTAAAAATTTAACAGAATCAAATCTATATGTAAAGATATTTAGACTAATTGGACAATATTTTGTTTATTATAATACAAAAATTATTGATGAGATTATTAAAATCAAGCTTAATAATAAAAATCCTTTAGAATTTAAATTGAATAACTTAATTGAACTCTTAAAAACTAATAATTTCACTTCAAAATTAAGAATGTTTAAATATATTCCGCAAATACCTGCATTTTTAAAGAAATTATTAAAAAGTATTCCTGGTTGGTTGGATTTATGTGAAGGAAATTTATTATATCAATTAAGTAAAACAATAAAAAATAAAAAACATAATTTAAAATATATTGTAGAGGTCGGGGCTTTTTATGGCCGATCTTCTATTTGCATTGCTCAAGGATTAAAAGATCGTGGTGGTAATGATACTCTTCTTTCTATTGATCCTCATTTAGGAATACCATATTATCATCATCAACCAACAATTAAGCAATTCTTAGAAAATATTCATAAAGCGAGAGTTAAAGAAAAAATACGTGTATGTCGAGGAACATCAGAAGAATGGAGTTCTAAAATTTCAGAAGAAATATCAATGTTATTTATTGATGGAGATCATACTTATGAAATGGTTAAAAAAGACTTGACATTATGGGAAGACAAAATAATGCATAATGGATTAGTTGCATACCATGATGCAATTCTAGATGGTCCCTTTAGAGCAATTAATGAAATCATAAATTCTGGCAAATATGAATATCTCCTAAATGTAGGTTGTATAGCTTTATTTCAAAAAAAGAATCCTGAAAATTATGATAAAATGGATATTTTAACAATTTTTAATTTGATTTTATTAATTCTTTATCGTAAGTTTTATTTAGATTTTCTTAGACAAGATGAAACAAGTATGAAAAATAAAATTATAGAATTGATTAAATTGAACTCTAATTAATTTAAAGTAAGTATTTAGTTATGAATTCTGAAATCGAAAAAATTTGGAAAAAAAGCTCATGGACAGTTGAAGCCCGTCAAATTATTGAAGCAATTAGTGACTTTCCTAAAAATTCAAAGATCATCATGATATTAAGACATTCTCATAGAAAAGATACTGATAATATGGAAGAAATGTCCAAATTAGGTCTAACACCTCAAGGTCAAAAAATTGCAAAGATTTTTGGGAGAAATTTGCCAAAACATCGAAAGATTAGACTATTTTTTAGTGTTGTGCCTCGCTGTCGAGAGACTGCTGAAAGTATAATACAAGGTTTTAAAGAAATAAGGGGAAATGGGACATTAATAGGGGCTTTTGATCCCTTATATAAATTTAGCAATGATGGTGAATTTGTTTTGAAACAAGCTTTTAAATATCCTGGACCCAAATTCATTAATAGATGGGCTGCAGGGTTATTTCCGACGAAATCTATTATTCCTTTCACAAAATATTGCCAAAATAGTGCAGTAAATATTTGGACTCAAAATAAAGATAAAAATTCGAACATTATCGATATACACATCACTCATGATTTAGTTCTGTTGGCTTTAAAACTTGGATGGTTCGGCATTTCACCAAATGATAAATGGATTTCATATTTAGGTGGTTTTGCTTTTACTTTACAGCAAAATAAGATAAAACTTCATGATGGAAAAAGAATTATTGAATTAGAATATCCTTATTGGTGGCAAAGAACTTAAGGTTTTTATTATTTGGTGGAAAAAATGGAAATCGATTTACACGAATTTGAATTATGGGATGCAATAGAAGACGTTGTATATAAATTAGAAGATTGTAAAATAAAAGGTGTTCAAGAAATTTCAATAATACATGGATATAAAAGCGGACATGTTCTAAAAAATTACTTTCAATCAGAGGAATTCTTAATTGAAATGGCTCGAGAGGGTTTTAAATTAAAGAGAAAACAGAGTTCAAATCCGGGAGTCTCAGTTTTTGAAATAATCTAATTTTAAATAGAAAATTTGTTATTAGATTATTATGGACGAAAATTCAAAATTAAAATTAATATATGAGGAAGCAGTTCGGTTTCTCAAAAATAAAGTGGAAAATGAAATATTAAAGAAACATTTGGAACATTATCATACCTATCGCCCCAAATCATTAGAAGATGTTTTTAAAAAAATGGTTGAAACTCTTAAGAATCGGCAAGGTTTTGTAAATTATATAGCTCCAACTGAAGAACTGTGTTCTATCATGTTTGATTTTAATCCTAAAAAAGTATTAGAAAAATATTTTGATTGGAAACAATTATTTAATCAGCTTAAGAAAAAATTTAGCGAAAAGTATATAATGGATATTAATGAAAATAGAAATTCATGGGTTTTATTCTCTAAAGGTATTATTTCTTGTGCAAAATTTATATCCAATTTTAATGATTTTCACCAATTTGATGAATTTGTTCAGTCTTTCTTTTTCAATGAATTCACTATTGCATCATTACCAATGCTTTTAGAAAAAGAGATTTTCGGTTATGGATTTGCCCTTGCTTGTGATTTGCTTAAGGAGTTGGGATATGTTCAATATGGAAAACCAGATACTCATATTAAAAAAATATTTAATGAATTAGAGATAGTTAACTCTAATGATGATTTTGAAGTTTTTAAGAAGATTGTCAAGATTGGTTTAATTGTAAATGAAGACCCAGTAATTGTTGACAAGGTCTTTTGGTTAATAGGTTCTGGGAAATTTCACTTCAGTAAGATAGAAATCGGTAGCCAAAAAAGAGAATTTATCAATCATATAAAAAATAAAATCAATAAAATGACATAAGACTATTCTAACATAAAACTATTCAAATCGATGGGAACTACGGTATTTATTGGAAGAGTAGAAGATATACAACTACAAAAATACACCAGAATGTTTTGATATTAAGAGTAAGTTATTAAGGATTTTTGCTTATTACTTGTGATATCAAAAAAATGTTTAATATGTTCTCCAGTCATATTTGCATATCTTTTCCTTAAATCTTTGATTATACTCATCCAAGAAGAATCATTCGCTGTTTTTCTAACGGCAAATAATAAGGTATAATGAAATCCTCCAGTAGTACCCCCAGCACGCACTTCAAATTTTTTTACAATTTCTTTGCCAGCTTCTTTTAATTTTTTTATATATAATTCCATTGCTTCATTATTTGAATTTATCTCATTAATAGGCATACCCATAAATGACTCAATTTTTTTCCTCGCTCCTTCATGCTTTCTATTTCCCCAAATTCTATTGAAAATAGTATTAGGAAAATTGATAATTAAATCACAATATTCATGAAATTTTATAATTTTTTCAATAGTTTCCCATTTAATATTCAAAGCTTGGTTATCAATTACAAAAAGACAAGCAAAAAAATTTTTACCCTCCTTTTTAATATCTTCAAGGATATCTTCAATTATTAAATTAGAGTCCGATTTATATTTTTGATCAATTTTTGGAATATAATAATCTATTTTACCCGAAATTACATTAGATTGATTGAGATTTTTTAGTCTATTTTTTAAGATAATTCGATTCTCAAAATCAAGATCATTAGCATAGATTTTATCAAAATAATATCTTGTATTTTGATTTCTCGATGCTGCAAATAAAGTTATTCCAGGAAAGATTAGTTTTTCTTTTTTATCATTTTTTGTAACCTCACACAATCCTGGACCTGACAATAAGTCAACAAGAAAAACTTTTTTATCTGGGAATTTTTTACTTTTATGTATTTTTAGATGTGCACCCCAATATTTTGAAACTGCTACAACTTTTATCACCATCCACCAACCTTGATTATCATTTTTATTTTCTCCATATTTTTTCCATTTTTCTCCTTTCTCAAGCTCGGAAATTATTTTTCCTTTTTCTTCTAAATTATTTAGATTTTCTTGATGGTAATCAAAATTATTTTTTTTCTTAAACATTTCAAACCCCGAAATTTTCTAGATTATTATTTAAATTAAAATTTTCTTCTTTTTTGTCAAATGAATAGAATCTTCATTAAAAATAAGTTTTCTACTATTAAAATTATTTTCAAATAAAACTTCGCTTCAATATTAAAAACAACATAATTAAGAACGCAAATATGATTTTATTTAAAAAGCAGTAGTTTAAAAAATTACTGTTAAAAATTAAGAATAGCGAGAGATTGGTTTAATAG
>JAHLWH010000262.1 GCA_019058015.1 Promethearchaeota archaeon
CCCTTTTTCAAATAAAATTTCTCCAATTTTATTCAATTGAAAAGCAATTTCAATTATATCACCAAATTGCTCGCTAATTTTCAGAGCTCGTCTGTAATATCCAAGGGATTCATCAAGTTTACCTTTTTCAAATAAAATTTCTCCAATTTTATTTAATATTGTAGGTTTTCCCTCTAAATCACCCAATTGTTTATTAATGTCCAAGACAAGTTGGAAATATCTTAAGGCTTTATTATATTCGCTTCTATCGAGTAAAATATTACCAATACTATCTAATATAAAGTATTTTCCTCTCAAGTCGCCTAACTGTTCGACAATTTTCAAAGCACGCTGACAATATCTGAAAGCATTGTCGAGATCGCCCCTATCACGTAAAATTTTGCTAATATTATTTAATATAGGGGCCATTCCTTTCAAAAAATTTAGTTTTTCGACAATGTCCAAAGCGCGTTGGAAGTATTTGAGAGCTTCGTCTCGATTGCCTTTTTCATATAAATCTTCTCCGGTTCTATTTAGTTGAAACGCATTTTCAATCAAATCTCTCTTCTCATTTTATAAAGAATTTTGTATTTCTATATATTTATTATGTAAATTCTTTCTAACAATTAAAAATTAAGGTGTTGTTCAATATTTTTCCCGCACGATATACAGAATTTTAAATTTTTGGATTTTGGCATTTTAATTCCACAAAAAGGGCAATATACAAATACAGAAATATCTTCACCTAACCCAGAAATTTGATCTTTGAGAATTTTAGTCTGTATGGCATATTCAGGAATTTTTGGAGCGGGAGGCGTAATGGGATAGACTTGATAATCAATTACAGGTTTTTCTAGATAGATGGGAATTTCAAAGACACCTCCATGCCGATAAAAATCTTCAGGATCTAGTTTTTCAAAAACTGGTGATTCTAATTTAGTGGTAAATAGATATTTGCCATTAAGGGGGATTGAGGATAGATTTTGATACTGGAGCTGATGGGAATCTCCTTCAAATTCTGCGTGTATGATTTGGGGAAGAGCAAAATTGAATACACCATTCCCATGAATGGGGTCATTTTGATTATTCCATTGTTTTCTTAACATGAGCTCCTTTAAAGCATCTTTATCCACGCTGGGCACTTGTATTTTGATGGTTGAAACTTTATTATCTTTCTCAATAGATGTGTGGAGCTCATCACCAAGATATGCATATTTGAGATTTTTTTCTTGATCTTCCTTGATATGTTCGAAAAGGTTGGAAACCCAGTGATTTGCAGTCCCGTTATAATCTGGACTTTTCACATTAATCTTAATTTGTTTTTGATCGATCTTTTGCTTAATTTTTTCTACAATTCTTTTTCCCACATAACTGGCGATAGGAGATAACAATGCAATAGTGATTTGTGCCAATGTCTTATATACCTCTTTTATTTTTCAATGAGTATAAACCCTCTTTAAATAACTTTATGAATGCTTTAAGCAATAATATTATTATAATAAAATATAAATTATTGAATTATAAAAATTTGTAAAAAATAATTAAAAATGAAAAGTTCAGGTTGATATTTTATTGATAAATTGTCGGTTTTTGGGTAATGCTTGTATAGAATTGATTGGTAAAAAAGATCATATTATTATTGACCCCGTATTTTTATCCCCTCCCCAAGAAGGAATTGGAAGGGTTTTTATAACGCATGAGCATTCAGATCACATTAATGTAGATAAACTTGATGAAATTTGTGTAAAATATACGGAAAACCCAGAATGGCTTGCAATTTATGGTCCAAAAATTGTATGCGACCATTTTCAATTCAATATTTTAGAAGTTGAGCCGAAAACTAAAGTTAATCTAAATGATGGTATTGTGGAGGTTTTCGAGAACGAGTGTTGGAAGTCGGAGGGATGTGTTGCATATTTAATTGAGATTGGTGGAAAGAGGATATTGCATACTGCAGATTCTGCGAAGTTTTCGGACCAATTAAGAGCGATTAAAGCCGAAATTGATTGTTGTTTTGTTGCTTGTTTTGAGAGTAATTTTAATGATTACTTGGATTTTATAAAGAAAATATCACCAAAATTAATAATTCCATACCATTTTACCAATGAAAAGGTAGATAGTGCTAGGAAATTAGTTGAATTTTTTAAAAAAAATGGTATCAACACTCAATTTTTAAAAATCGGGGACCAATTTGAATTTTAATCTATGTATTTTATATCTCAATAATTCTTAAGATTTCATCTACTTCTCTATCACAAGAATTACATCTATGTATTAGATACAATGTATTATCCCTTATTCCAATTATTTCAATTTCCATTATTTGCTTACAATATTTGCATCGTTTGGTGTTAACCATTATATTCACTTGTTAATTATTTCGTTTTTTCGGTCTTTATAAATATCTTCTAAAATTTGATCCCATTCATTATCTTCTTTTAAGCAACCAGCGAGTTCTTCCAAATTTTTACCTCGTGTTTGTTTTTCTTGTAATAGGTGAGTGATAAGTTCTGAAAATGATTCTCCTTTACGTTTTTGTTTTTTTAAAAATGAATAAAGATTTTCAGATAAGGAAATTGTTTTTTTACTCATAATAAAAGCATAAAAATAAATTATATATAAATGAAAATAGTCGTAATACTTTCTGAATATATTTGCAAATACATTTCTACGGCATATAATATTGTAAATACCAAAACAAACCATTTGTTATTTATAGTTTTCCAAACTTTGGGCGGTAAGTTCCATAGAATTCTATTCCCAGATTTATAAAACCTTATCAATATATTCTCAATAATTACGCCCACAATGAGACCAACTATTGGAGATGTATAGTTAGATTCATCAAGAATGTTTAATGACCAAAATATTATCGTTGTGATAATATTAGGGAATAAAGCAATAATGAAATTTAAGCTGGGATTTAAAAATCCTTTAATTAACAAAACAAAGACTAAAGCAAATAACATTCCGATGCCAAAAATTTGATGGGAATACAGTATCATCATAGAAGGCTCATTGATTGCGATATTAATTAAAAAGTTAATTTGAATGACACATGTTTGTATAATTATCAATGAGAACCAAAAAAAGAACCAGAAAGAGCCATCTTTAATTGGGGATTCCTCCTCTTTATGACCACCTAGCCACCTCAGTTTTTCGATATCTCTGCAAAGTAAGATTATAAATCCAATAATAAATGTCATATAAATTGTGCCTTCTATCATTTTCTTCATCCCTTCCTCGGTGTTAGTTGACATTCATCAATAATAATTCCATTATGGCTAATACATTTAAAATATAATTGTGATCCATCGATTGCAATAGTGCAATATTGAAATGTTATTGCGCTTTTTTTAGTATTTGGATTCGTTGGATTTATAGTTCTACTCAATTCTGCCCCACCTCCACCGGATATTATATAAGTAATATCATTAACTTGCACTCTTGCATAATGATGGATATGACCGGATATATACATATCTACATTGTATTTATTGAATGAATTTTCGAAAGCATTTCCTATTCTGCTACTTCTTCCTCCTTCTGAATATAAAGGATAATGTCCAAACACAATAATCCAATCAATATTTTCGTCGGCATTTACCATTTCAAGCGTTTTATTAAGCCATTCTATTTGTGTTTCTGTTGTTTCGCCATCATTTGTATCAAGAGAGATAAAGGCTGCATTACTGTAATTAAATGCATAATAATTCTCAGGTTCCGGATATTCCATATAATGTTTATATGTTTTTCCCTTATCTTCAAAACCAAATAGCCATTGATATTCATCCCATTCATGATTTCCTAGCCCTATTTCAATAGGAATTCCTTTTTGAGCACATTCTCTTACTTCATAAAACCATCTATCCCAATGTCCAGTAATTCCCGGACCCATAACCATATCCCCCACATTTAAAATAAAATTTGGTTGTTCTTTTAAAGCCTTCTTCAAAATATATATATGTTTAGTATTACCCCAAATATCTGGGCGTGTATCTCCTAAAATACTAAACTTGAATGGCTTTTTTTCAGTAGGTATAGGACCAGTTTGAAATGAGTAAGTTTTATCTAAAAATGGATAATTTAAACTTGAATCAGAGCTATTTAATTTCCAATAATAAATTGTGTCAGGATTCAAGTTAGTAAGGTTAAAAAAATGAAGGTTGGTAGATATTGATTCTTCTACGGAGGATTCAAAAGATTCATTATTTTCACCATAATTTAAAATCAATTTGCAATCCACTGGTGTTCCACATGATAATCCCATTGAGTTTTGTGGATCGCCGATATAATACATATAAGGCCACTTTAAATTTGGTTGTAATGTCCATAAACCAATTTGAAAAATTTGCATGCCAAAAAATCCGATAACAAGTAATAAGAAAAACACACCTGCTTTTTTAGCTCTAATGATATGCGTATTAATTTTCTTTAGCTCTTTCTTTACACTTGATAATTCGATATTATTTGTCATTTCTATTCGAAAAGATTCTTTTCATAAAAATACTCTTCAAATTTCATATTAAGTTAAAAAAATAATGAATAATTAAAATAATCATTGAAATTAAATACATTAAATTTGTTTATTTTTCTTTATTTCTTTTATTAAAAAGGTGAAAAAGATTATATGGATGCAATGAGTTTTCTAAAGAAGTATGTAAAACCTGCTACGGGATGTACAGAACCGATTGCTGTTGGATATGCTACTTCTTTAGCGTATCATGCGATTTTTAATGATATAATAAAAGTCGATGAGAATGACAACTTTATTTTTAAAAATCTCCCTTCAGAGATTGAAATTGATAAAATCAAACAAATCTCCATAAAAACTGACCTAAACGTGTATAAAAATGCTTATTCAAATGTAATTCCGGGGACTAATGGTCAAAAGGGAATGGCAGTCGCATCAGCAATGGGATTATTTAGCGATCCCAGAAAAAAATTAAACCTTTTTGAAGGAATTTCGTCAGAATCAATTCAAAAAGCTAAGCAAATCCTAAAAAGCAATAAAATCATTATAAAAAAAATCGATAAATGGAGTGATAAACCTAATCTTGATATTCAAGTGACCTTAGAATATCAAGTTAATAATAAAAATAAAACCGCTTATGTAAGGATACAAAAAGATCACGATAATGCAACTGAAATTAGAGTTGATGATATAATTTTATTTGAAGGTTCTTGGAAAAAAGAAGTAGAAGATGAGGAGAAATTTCCCAATAAAATCGAAGAACTCTTCAAGGTCGCTCGATCCATAACTTCTGAAGAAATAGAGGAAGTCTATAAAGGTATAATAATGAATAAAAAAGTTGCCGAAGAAGGTATAAACGGCAATTATGGGATACGAGTTGGTAGAGCTTTACAAGAAATTGCCCAGCAGAATGGATTCGAGAATAATTTAATCACTCAAGTACAAATCAGAGTTGGGTCGGCGGGAGATGCTCGGATGGGTGGTGCAAATATACCTGTAATGACAACTTCAGGATCAGGAAATCTAGGTATTATAGCAATCATCCCAATCACTGCTGTGGGTGAAATGAAAAATATTAATAAAGAAAAAATTTGTGAAGCAATACTATTCTCACATTTTATCACTAAATTGACAGATATATCTTGTGGTCATTTATCTGCACTCTGTGGTTGTGCAATTAAAGCAGGGTTCGGTGCTGCAGCGGGTATTACCTATTTACTTGGTGGTTCTCTTGAACAGATTCATGCAGCAATCAATTTAATGGCTGCAAATAATACAGGGTTTATATGTGATGGAGCAAAAGAAAGTTGTGCTCTCAAATTATCTACAGCAGCTGGTACTGCAACTGAATGCGCTCTAATGGTTCTTAATGGAATGAAAGTATCTCCTGATAATGGTATCATTTTTGAAAATGCAGAAGATACAATTAAGGCAATCGGTCAAATCTCCCATTCTATGGCATCAACAGATGTAGAAATCCTTAAGATAATACAAGAGAAAAACTCATAATAATAAGATAAAAATATTTGAAAGAGAACAAAAGTTTTTGAACTTAGATTCTTTCTTTTTTCTTTATGATAGAAGCGCTATATTTGAATGATTCTTATTTGAAATCTTGGACTGCTAAAGTTATTGGTGTTAAAGATGGGAAATTTATAGTCCTTGATAAAACGGCTTTTTATCCTAATAGTGGCGGTCAGCCATGGGATGAAGGGTATATTGTTAAAAATGGTGAAAAATTCAGAGTTGTTTACGTTGGTAAGTTCTCGGGTAAAATAAGTCTTGAGGTTGATAAAGTTGGTTTGAATGAGGGTGATGAAGTTTCTTGCGAGCTTGATTGGGAAAGACGCTATACTTTAATGCGCCATCATACTGCGGCCCACCTTTTAAGTGCAATTATTTACAAGAATTTTCATGCTAAAATTACCGGTAATCAGTTGGGTGTTAATAGATCTAGAATGGATTTTTCAATGAGGGATTATTCAATTGAAAAGCTGCGTGCTACTATTGATGAAGCAAATAAAATAATAGAGAAAGATTTGCCTGTTTCTTCTTATTATATTTCCAGGGAGGAAGCATTGCAAAAAGTGGAGCTTACACATCTTGCCAAAGGATTGCCTGAAGATGTTAAAGAAATACGTATAATAAAAATTGGAGATGTTGACGAGCAAGCAGACGCTGGGACTCATGTAAAACATTTGAAAGAAATCGGTAAGATTGAATTATTAAAGACTGATAATAAAGGAAGAAATAATAGGAGAATGTATTTTGTTCTTAATAAATAGAGAATTGAATATTCATCTTTAATATTAACTGAAATAATGTTTTGATCTTTTTAAATATTCATGTTTATTGCAAGAATCTTTCTTTTGAATACTTATATTCAAGAACTGGATAATCTTATCAAGAAAAAAACAAGTCTTGGTAAAAAATAATTTTTATATAGAAAGAAATCGATTTTTACTAAAAATATCAATTTATGGATAAGATTCCTTCCCAAATAAAAGAGCGGATGGGAATTATGCCCACAATTCAAGAAAATCAAACTCAGAAAATTCATTGATTCGGGGAAAGTGCTTCTTATCATGTGTTATAAAATGTATTTTATTTGCTATTGCTATGGAAGCATTTAAAAGATCAAATTGTGAAACGCGCAAACCGCTCTTATCTAATTCTGCACAAATTTCGCCGTATATTCGACTTGAATTAGAATCTAATGATAGAATTTCGGTAAGATTAATAATAAGATTATTTAATTTCTTTGATTCCAATATTCGTTTTGATTTGGATTTTAAACGATAAATTCCATACCAAAGTTCGCTTAAAGTTATTTGTGTAATTGTTAAATCTATTCCTTGAGCAATTAAATCTTTAATCTTCTTAGTAATTTCTGGATTGTATCCTCTCAAAAAATTGATTACAACATCTGTATCTAGTAATTTAATCATTATTTTCGAAACTTGTTAAATTTCCTTCTCTCATTTCTCTTATTTTTTCCAATAATCCATCCCACACTTCTGGATCAAATTGTTTTTCAAGAACTAACCAAGGATTCCCTTTCTTAGAAATTAATCTTTCGATTACTTTAGAGAAAGATTCCTTATCTTTTTTTTCTCTTTTTAATAATTTATAAGCTCGCTCTGATAACGAGATGGTTTTTTGTGTCATAATTATTTAAAATAAACAGATCTATTTAAATGGATCTATTTATTATTAAAAATCGTTAAGAAAATTTGTTTAAGATAAGATTCTTCCGCCAATTAAAGAGCGGATCGGAATTATGCCATTAAAAGAACAAGTTGCAAAATAATTATTAACAAGTTTCTCATCGTTAAATGGAAAATAAATTAAAAAAAAAAGAAATAAATAGATTTAATTAAAGTTTAAGCCTTTTTTACGTTTTTTGACTTTTCTTTTAAAAGTTATATACGTGCCTATGATAACAATCTCCAGAAGAATTGGTATAACATATCCAGGAATAGAGGGGGCACCAGGCTCTTCAGGAAGAAGCTCCTCAGTAATATTAACAGTCACAGTTGAAGAGTCCCAATAACACATAGATTCATTAAAATATAAAATATCTATTAATAATTCTTTTTAATCCTTAAAAATATTTTTTTTTTAAGTTTAAACGAGTTTAATTGTTATTTTAAATAGTTTGAGAAATATTTTTAAAGATTCGAATATCTTGGATGATTTTTTTAATCGTTTTTAAAAATTTTTCACTCCAATCATTATCAAGATCGAAAATTTTTACATCTCGATCTTTAATTTTCCAAAATTTAGACTCAAAATCTCTGGTTAATTCCCACTCAACAGTTTTCGCAAATAATTCGGTGTCCATTTCATATGGAAATGGTATTTTTTCTACCTTATTTTTAAATTGGTCTAAATCTAACGGTTTCAAATTACGTACGTAAATAATTACAATTTTTTGGTTAGAATTTTTTAACGCAGATTTTACAGCGTATTTATGAAATCCAACCCCTGAAAATTCAAGTATAATATCTTTTGAAAATTGAGCTGCCTTAAGAAAATGATAATATGCAAGATAATCTCCTGCTATAGTTAAATCGCCGTATTTTTTACGATAATAGTCAATGGATTTAAATTTTATGTTAAGTTCTTTGGATAAAATAGAGGCGGCAGTTGTTTTTCCTGCATTGATATTCCCAATAATTAAAATTTTCACTTATTTACCTCTAAAAGATTCTTTTTATTTTGTTAATTTATATTTTTTGCCTTTGTATTGAACATAATTTTCCAAATAATAGCGCCCCATTATAGATTTAATTTAGATATTTAAGTTTAAAAATTTAAATCTTTTTACGTAATTATTCTTTAGATTTTATTTGAATATTATATTTTTAAAAATTTATTTGAAATTCCTTGGAATTAAAACACCTGTTAGAAATTGCATGAAAAATAATCCTCTTGGACAATTTTACACAAAGTCTGATATAGTTGATTTGATTTTAAGTTTAACTGTAACTAATAAAAGGCAAAATATTTTAGACCCGGGATGTGGACATGGAATTTTTTTACAGAGGGCCTATTCTCGGTTAATCCATATTAATAATAGTAAAAAAAATCAAAAAGAAATTTTGAATAACATTTGGGGCATTGATATATCTCCTTTTTTTAAATTATTAGACAATAAAAATTATTTTAGAAATATCTTAAAAGCGGATTTTTTTAAAATTAAACCAAATCTCATATTAAAAAAGGAATTTTTTTGTCATTTAAAAGACTTAGAGCATTTTGATAAAAAAATTAGAATGCCTAAATTTGATGTTATTGTAGCAAATCCACCTTTTACGCGTCAAGAGCGAATAAATCATTCAATGGGTAAAAAATATAAAGAGAAATTAATCAAACAAATTGAGGAGGAGTTAAATCATACTATTTCATTGAGTAAGCGAACCAGTCTATATGCTTATTTTATTTATCATAGTAGTATTTTTTTAAAAGCAAAAGGTGTTATGGGTTATATTACGCCCAATTTATGGCT
Organism: Promethearchaeota archaeon; assembly: GCA_019058015.1. Lineage (GTDB taxonomy): Archaea > Asgardarchaeota > Lokiarchaeia > Sigyniarchaeales > SOKP01 > 6H3-1. Next base: position 9,465 of record JAHLWH010000262.1, read on the forward strand.
CAATGTTGATTATGGAACGCAGTTGCAGGAATTTTTATTAAAAAATTTTAAAATAAAGGCAATTGTTGGCTCGAAGGTGGAGCGATTTTTTGAGTTTGCAGAAGTTGATACGATAATTATCATATTGGAGAAGTGTTCCAATGAATCGGAACGCTTGAATAATGTTGTGAAATTTATACAGTTACGGGATAAATTAGCAAATATTTTAAGTAAATTTACAAATATTGATAAGAGTGAAGATTTGGGTGAAAATGAGCGATGGCAAATGAATAATGCATTTTGGAATTATATTAAAGATTTGGATAATTATATGGTTGATATGGAACATAATATTAGAATTTTCTCAATTAATCAGGGAGATCTTTGGAATCGTGGTTATGATAAAGAAGTTGGCAAATATATAGGTTCAAAGTGGGATTTATTTCTGAGAGCGCCTGATATTTATTTTATTTTATTGGAAAAAGGAAAGGAGTTTTTGGTGCCGCTAAAAGAAATAGGCACATTTCGGCGGGGCTTTACTACTGGAGCCAATCAATTTTTTTATATTCCAGCGCCGGGTAAAAAG
>JAHLWH010000263.1 GCA_019058015.1 Promethearchaeota archaeon
CCATTTCAGGAGGGAAAAACCCTAATTTTTTCCAGTTATTTCCAAATTCTCTTCTATTAACATCTTCATTTAGATGTATTTGGCGTTCAGCTTCCTCTTCGGGAATCAGTGGAAGTATTGGATGAAATTTTCCAGTGCCAATAATTTCAATCTTTTTTTGTTTAACAAGGTCCTTTATTAAATCCATTGTTTCTCCTAACCCGAACTCATAAAGCATATCAACAAGAACTCCATTGATATTTAAGCAAAATTGCGCATTTTCATATTGTTGTATTATTCTAAATAGCGGTTGATAGCACTCATCATTTATTTTTTTTAAGACCTTGATGTCCTGAGTGGGGGGTTGGTACATGTGCAACAAAAGAGAGAAATAATTAGTCATTTTAAGTCTCTTTATAATTTTTTCTGTTTTTCTTTTAATATAATTAGATTAATCTTAAAAATAAAAAAGTAAATTAACCAAATAATAACTTTCTTTTTTGTATGTCATATGGGTATGATACAAAATTATATTTTTTTATATTATATCTTTTCCATGTGATATATCACATTATTTTATATGAAACTAATTCCGGTAAATTAATTTTAGATATTGTTTTTAAAGAAATAATTGGTGAGGATACACTATTTACGGGATTTATTTCTGCGCTTAAAAGTTTTGGTGCAGATATCTTAAAAAATCAACCAAAAAATATCAATATGATTAGGTTTGATAATTTGATAATAAAAATCTTTACTATAACAGAATTAAATATTGATATAGTAATCCTCTTTGACCCAGAACCGGAACATTATAAAATTGTAAATGAAATCCTTCCAAAAATAAAAACTATAATCTTTGAATATGAAACTCTCTTTACCGAATGGAATGGCATTAATCTCTCTGAATTTCAAATCTTGGCAGAGCCAATTCTCAATCTTATAAGAAAATCAATTTTTGCTGAAGCAATCGTTGGAGCACTCTAAAAAATAGAAGTTAAAACATATCTTTTTAAATATTATTTTTCAATAATTGTCTCTTTTATTTTTGTTCCAAAATGAGTAGCTCCTGGCCCAATATGAACCAAGATTTCATCTCCTTTCTTCAGATAAACTACGGGCACTGATCTTCCATCTACACTGATTAATCTAATAGTTTCTGCATTTTGTAATATAACATTAATCGGTATTTTTTCATCTTTCACTTCTGCTGCTAAATTGAATAACAACATAGGTCTTACTTCAATTTTTACTCTCCCTACAGAAACAATTCTAGTGTTTCCATTTAAATCAGACACGAAAACTTTATCTCCCGCTTTTAATTCACTAAGATAATTTGTTTTATATGGATTAGAAGCTTCAGGATCGTCGTTAGGCACTAGAATATAGGCGCTTACATCTCCCGCGTTAACACGAAAGGGTCTCGAAGCTACAAATTGAGTCTCAAATACTTCAGCATGTACAAGTACAAACCCCTTAGCAGTACTACCCACTAACATCCCCTCTCCAGAGTGTAATAAAGTTGTTGTGTCTACACATACCCTACTACCATCTGGAATTTCTTTAATGTTTAAGATTTTTGCTTTTGTAATTTCAATTTGAATAGAAGTTTGAATCAATCTTTTCAAGGATAAGATCTCATCTGAATTTTTAGGCGTAAAAACGACTCCATCGACACCAATCTCAAGAGTTTTAAACATCACCTCTGCTTCTTTTATGGTATCAATCTGTGCAATTAATTCAGTATCAATGGAGTGAAGTCTTGCAATTAGATTTTCAAAAGGGATGATTTTCCAGTCTTTCGCTTGAACAATTATAAAATTCAAACCCTTTTTAGCTAAATCAACAACTTTTAACTCATCATCTTTTGTTTTTAATTCCAAGAAAACTCCAACGTTTTTATCTTGATTGATTAGCTCACCTAATTTACTATCTTCTTTTAAAATTAAATTATCTGGATCAAGTTTGGCATTATTTGAATATGTTTTAAATCTTTTAATATTCTTAAAAACTTCAAATGTCTCCTCTGAAATGATAATCTCCAATATATTATAATTAAATGCAGACTGAACTAATTCATTAAAATTTTCAGATTTTTTCTCAAAATTTAAAATAATTTTTTTCATTGTAGCCTATAATCTTACCAATTTTATTTTTTATTTTATAATTTTTTATGCGACTTAAAATCTTTTTTATTTGATGATGTTTTTTGGATTAATTAAAGTTTAAAAAACAACACTAGTATTTATATTACATAATAAAAATATTTTGAAATGGGAAAACAGAAAGATGGGACTAAAAAACAAATTATTTCCAAAAAAGGGAAAAGGAAAAGAGAAAGATAAGACAATAGTGAACATTAAGAAGCAAATTCATCAATTAAAACTCAAATCTAAAGCACTAAATCAAAAATCTGAATTATACCGAAAAAATGCAAAAATCGCATTAAAAAATGGAAATAAGGAAAGATCTAAGAATTATCTGGTCCAATGGAAATCCTATAGGAATAAAATTAATAGAAATACTAATTTATCGTCCAAACTCGAGAGATATATTGATGCTATCGAGGAAGGCAGACTTATCAAGGGTTTGGAATCAACTTTATCCGCCTCAACGGCTGCATTAAAAGACCTAGCGGTAAGTGCAAGTCCAGAAAAAGTTGCTACACTTAGTGAGGAAAGTGAGGAGTATATTGCAATGATTGAGGAATCAGGCGAAATTCTAGCAGGAGACCCAGAAATCGATCAAGGAATTGATATTGATGATGAGTTTGAAAAATTAGAATCCGAGGTCTTACTTGAAGCAGCTGGTGAGATTCCAGAAACTCCAGTTGAAGAGGAGTTTCTTATAGATGAGATTCCCGAAATGGAAACCAAGGAAAAGTTAAAGGACGAAATAGCAAAACTTAAAAAAGAATTAGAAGAATAAGGGTATTAAATTTTTATTTCTCTATTAAATCGATTTCTTCTTTAACTGGATAACTACATTACTCTTTTTGAGAAAAAGAAAAAATAGTATTTAGATTAAAAATCTGAAGAATATTTTTTAAAAGCATCTTCTTCATCAATTTCCTTCTTCAAATCTTGAATTTTTCTCTCTATTACAAAAAGTTCTTGTTGATAAGTTCTATAAGTTCTAAAATAATCTACTTCTGAGATCTCTGATTTCTGAAACTTCCTTTCTAGATGTTTAAGAGTCTGACTCAAACTGAATTCTTCTTTCTCAAGTTCTAAAAGTTGGGTTTTTTTATCAAAATATGAGTATTTATTATCTTCCTGGTACCCTCGCTGATTTGAATATATTTGTCCCCGACTTAAAAATCGTTGATTTAAATTATTTGGGTTCATTAAGTCCATGTTATTAAATTCAGGGTTGAAATAATTTTTTTGAACTTGATAAGGGTGTGCAGCAGCCATATTTTGATTGATAAAGTTATTAGGGTTTATATTTGGTGGATATTGAGGAATATATGGTCTTTGAGAGTTCTCTAACTTTCTCATTAAAATTTTGTTTTCATTAAAATGGAAATCATTTTGATTTAGATAATTTCTATTTGGCTGTGCGAATTGATTTCCTTGAAAATTATTTATATAGGGGTTATTATAATTTTTTCTCGGATGATTATAATTATAATTTTCACCATAATTCATTTGATAATTCGGTAAATAATCTGGATTTTTACTGCCTTTTAGATTTAACAGATATGAAATGTTCATTTCGATGAAATCAATTAAATCTTTTACATCTAATTTAAACATCATTAGAGATTTTGAGGATTCAATATCATATCTTTGATTTTCATCAAAAACTCTTGCATTCTCTATATATTCAATCACATCTTTTCTTTTTGATGAAGGTATTGAGAAGTAATATTTCCCATATACGAATTCCATATATAGTTTTTTTCTTACTGTTCCTGTAATTTGTATTCGCTTAAATTCCTCATGAGGAATTTTAAAAATAAACTCTACCCGCTTTTTTAATAATCCATATTCATGAATAAAATAAATGTAGAGATTTGAAATTAATAAAGTCCCCCTTTCATTTGAATATTCATTTAAAGGATTGAATCCCTTTGCCAATTTGCACCGCAACGCATATAATGCTTTCTCATCTCTTGTAAATTCAATTATACTGTTAAATTTTTGAAAATTATTACGAATATCTTCAAGGAATTTTATTTTAGCATCAATTTCTTGGATTTTATCACTGATTTTTTTAAGATTATTCTCAATAAAAACAGAAAGAGATTTATGCTCATGATTAAGATTTTCCAAGATTCCGATGATGATAGGAATGTTAGTATTGGGTTGTGTTGATATGTCGATGAAACAATTCCGATTCATAAAAATATGGTCGTATTCTCGTCTTATATTCTCATATACTTCTTTTTTCACGTGAATAAAAAGCCTGTATATTGTAATTAATTCTGCCTCTAAAGAAGGGAAATGATAACATTTAAAGGGCGGCTCTCTAACTTTTTTTAGTTTATTTCGCAGTAAGCTTAGCTTATTTATTACCTCTCTAAAAGGAATAATAAAGGATCTTGTGTTTCTAATTAATTGAATATATTTTTCATTTATCTGCTTCTTTTTCTCAAATACTTTCACAATAAGGGAAGAATTGCATTTAGGGCATATTTTTACATTCTTATAAACTTTTGTCGTATTTTGACTAAAGCAGCTATCACATTTTAATATTCCTTCCTTATTTCTACTTATTTTTTCGGACCCACAATTACTACAGATTAAAAATTCAGTTTGTTTTTCTTTAATGCAGTCAGAGCAAAAACTAGAATGGCAACTTTCACAATAATAATTTAAATGCATGCTTCTCTGACACATTGGACAAAGCTGTGTTTGTCTTTGTCGGTCTAACATTAAATAGGGACCTCTATTCTAAATAGCAAAGTTAAATGAAACCTAAAATACATATGTAATTTTTAAAATAAGTTAGAAAAGGAAAACCTAAAAAATATAATAATATCTATGTATTACAAAAATTAAACTTAATATTTATTTAATTATTTTAATTTTTTGGCCTAATGCCTGACCCGGTAAACCAGCTTTTTTAAAATGGGCTAAAACTGCTCCATTATTTCCATGTGGTTTTGTTATTTTTCCTTTTAAAGATCGTCCTCCCGGCGAAATCCATTCTACTGTTCGACCTATTAATACGGATGCCTTATTCCTAGATTTTATAGCATCAAAATGCAGAATACAATATTTTGGGTGAATTAAATGACGACCTCTTTTATAATTGGCAATAGCACCTTCCATACCTAATAATTCCAGTTTGCTAATTGACATAATAAGATAATTTCCATTAATATATTCAAATATACATTTTTAAATCGTTAAAAAAATAAAAATTTTACCTAAATTTAAGAAAGCATTAATTTTTTCAAATATTTTTTATTCTTGAAAATTGTAAATTAGCAAATAGTGAATAATTTATTTAAAAATTTTTAAAGATAAGAAGATGTTTAATTATGCCAAATAAAAAAATTGCTGAGAAAAATGAAAAAGAATTATTTAAATTAATGTTTCCAGTTGGCAGTCCTGTTGTGAAAGAAGCATGTGAAATATTAAGTGATTTAATTAAAATTGATACAACAAATCCTCCAGGTAATGAGACCCCTGCTGCAGAGTATTGTAAAAGACTCTTAGAAAAGGAAGGTTTTGAAAACATAGAAATTATTGAATCTGAGCCAGGGAGAGGAAGTATCATTTGTAGATGGAAAGGATCAGATCCAAATGCTAAAAGTCTATTATTATTAGCGCATTTAGATGTTGTCCCCGCCGATCCAACCAACTGGGAGCGTGATCCATTCTGTGGAGACATAACCAGCGAGTATGTATGGGGAAGAGGTGCGCTTGATTGTAAAGGAATTTTAGTTCCCGAATTAATGGCTGCAATTTACTTGAAGAGAGAAGGTTATAACCCAAAAGGTGATATCGTATTATGCTTTACCGCTGATGAAGAAGCGGGTGGAGAATTAGGTGTTGGTTATATAATTAACAATTATTTTGACAAGGTGCATGTTGATTATGTTATAAATGAAGGAGGAGGATTTTTATTGCCGTTTGGAAAGGATACTCGGGATTATGTGGCTCAAATAGGAGAAAAAGGAGTTGCAGGGACAAAAATTAGGGTTAAAGGTCTTGGAGGTCATGGATCCATGCCGTTGAAACCTGATGATAATGCACTTTACGTTTTATCTAAGGTTATCCAACGAATAGCAAAATTCAAACCGCCAATTGAGATTCAAGATTCTATAAAAGAAACAGCAGAGAAAATATCTTTGCCGGGAATTGCAAAAAAAATATTAACCTCTAAACGATTAATTAGACCAGCACTTAATCTAGCAGGAAAACTGTTTAAACAACCTTTATCAAAATTGATAATTCCTCTAGTATCCGATATATTAAATCCTACGCTATTGAACGCTGGAAAGAAGATTAACGTAATTCCTCAATATGCTGAAATGACGTTTGATTGTCGTATTTTGCCTGGACATGATCGTGAAACAATAAAAGGATATCTTAAAAAAGCTTTAGGGAAAAAATTATTTAATAAAATTGAGATAATTCCAATCGAACCCACACAATTGGCAACAATAAATTCAAGTAAAGATCTTTTTTATGATTTAATTGAAGAAATAATGAATGAGATGCATTCAGGGGGGGCCAAAATAGTTCCGATGCTTTCCTCAGGCTCCTGTGATACTAAATTCTTTAGATCTAAAGGTATTTATTGTTTAGGGTTTTGTCCAATTAGGTTTGATTTTAATCCAAATATGTCTTTCGGAGAGTTAGTAGAAATGGAACACGGGGCTAACGAGAGAATCTCAATTAAAAATCTAGGTTATGGTATTGAATTTTTTTTTCGATTAATTAAAAGATTTTAAATCTTATTGAGAAAAGTAAATAAATTATATATATTAAATTTCAAGGTTCAAAATTCTTTACAATATTTGCAACCATTTCTACTTTCCTAAAATCTGCATTTGGGGGCAATTCATCCGATATACCCAATATAAGATTTGGAGAGAACATTTCTAACACTTTTTGAGTGTAGTTTTTCACATATTTAAATGAGTATTGTGGCAAGAAAATTAAAGCAGGAATTCCATCTAGTAAAACTTTATTTTTAATAGCTGCTTGAATTTCTTCTAAAGTGACATCACCCTGGGGTTTAGCTGTAAGAGCTTCTAAACCGTCAAATGGTAATCCTTCTAAATATGGAAGTAAATCCTTTAAAGAACCGTCCATATGAATGTGGCAATATTTTCCAACTCTATGAAATTGTTTCACTCGTTTTTCATAATATGGAATTAGAAATTTTTCAAAATATCTTGGAGGACTTAAATTACAATCAATATTTTCTCCGAAATTAAAAATTTTAATTGGGGAATTGCATAGAATTTCAAACATATCATCATCACAACAGTCCATAAATTTCATTAAATCTTCCATTTCATTCGGATATCGCCTTAAATTTATAATTGTCCTTTCAAAACCCATATATTGTGTTATTAAACTCATATAAGGAGAACGAGCAAAATAGGTACCTACAACACCTCTATCTCCAATTATTTTTTTTGCTAACTTAAAAATTGGTAAATAAAAATGAAATTTTGTATGTTTTATAATATATTTTAAAATTTTCATATCATTAACAGTTTTAACTGGATATTCAACAAGATGCCCTCCTCGACTTTTTTTATAAAGATTCCCTAATTTAGTTTTATACACGGTGATTAACGTTCCATCCGTTTTATCACGTGCCCATTTAACTCGAATATGTCTTATTTTTTTACGTGGCCATATTAATGGCAAGTAAAAATTTTCTATAACATATCGTGGACTTGCTTCAAGATAATCGAAAATTCCCAGTAAACTTTTTCTTAAAATATATTTAGGTATCTTACCGGCACATTTTTTATCAGTTCTTGGTCGTCTCCATAGACGGTTTCCATAGTACCAGTAATAAAGCCTGGGACTAAATACTATTCTATCAATTGGTTTTCGAGAGAATGTGTTTAAAATTCTTTGCCGAAGTGTTAATAGTTTTGACATAATAATAACTTATATAACTCAAAAATATGTTTAGTTTTAAGTTTTATAAATTTTTAATATGAAAAGTTATATTGAAACAAAAAATTAAAAAAAATAAAAAGTAAGGCAAGATCGTTTAATTAAATAGAGCGACTTCCATAGATTTTTAAAAGATAACCATTTTTTCAATATTAATATTAAAATTGGAAACCTATACTATATTTTAATAATTTAGGTAGAAATATATTTGAAATTATTTGTCACTTTATCATTCTTTCATACAAAAATCGGTCCACAAATTTATTGTTCATTTCCAGAAAATGCTTTAGATGCCCAACAAATGCGTAGAATTGCAAACCTTATGGATCACCCAATTGATGAAGGCTATTTTAATTATAATTTTGATGATCTTAATTCTATGAATTATTATTTTGAAATTTATTCTGGTTGCGCGCGTGGTGGCAGACAAATGTTAATGTTATCGGTAATTGTAAATCAAATTGTTACTAAAGAGAGAGAAAAAAATGTTCTATTATGGTTTATTGAATTTACCGAAAAGTTACAATCTAATAAAGAGGCATATAAAGCATTCCATATATATGAAAAACAAAAATATGATGAGAAAGTTCAAAAAAATATAGAAGAAAATGAAGAATTAGTTAAGAGCTGGTTAAAAGAAATACATTGGGCATCATTAGAGGAATTTCGTGATAAGAGTGAAGAAGAAAAAATAGCATCTACATTTAAAGATAAGGAAATCTTTGATACTCATGAAAAGCTTTCTAAAGGTGCTATTAGATGTGATGATTTACAAAAATGGTTTAATGAAAATTTTAAACAATCATTGTTTGATGGCGTAATAAAAAAATTTATAGATAATCAATTTATTTTAATAACCGAAATTATCTACGAACAACATATACTTCTTTTAAAAGAAGTTAAAGCTATAAGAATGCCACCAAAAAGTCTAATAGAACATTTTGACGAAAGTCCAAAAATTAGTGATCTTGTTGTCCAAAAAGTAAAAAAAGTTTTTGATAAATATATTCCAACTAAGGAAGATTCATTTCAATTATTTCAATTTATTGCAGATCCTAAAATATACAATGTACTTTCAAAACTTCGAACAGGTCCTATCTTAAAAAACACTCTACCAAATCTAATTTCAGAAAATGCTTTTACTTCATTGCTTGAAATTCTCAAAATTTTGAAAAAATATGAAATTATTGATGAATTTAAATATAAAAGGGAAATTTTTGTTGTTTTAATAGCTGATATTCAAATTACTACATCCTTTCCTGAATATCTAAGAAAATAATAAAAATCTATGGAACGGTTAAAAAATTTAATAAATTTCTTTGTTTGAATTTTATCTTAGTATCTAAATTGGATAATTTAATTCCAATAAGACGAATTTTTCTTTTTCCTTTCGAAAATTCCTTAAATCACTCTAAAATAATTTTTACTGTTTTTTTCTCAAATAAAATTGAAATTTTCTTTTGTTCTTAGAATTCTTTAGTATTTTTTAACAATTTCAATACATTCTTTATATTTCCCAACCTTATCCGATAAATGAATATAATTTTTAATACTTTTCGGATTGAACAAACGAGTTTAAGAGAATGAAATTCTATAGAAACAAAGTATTAAATATAAAGAAATCAAATTATCTTATTCAAAATAGTATAAAATTTTACAAATATTAAAGGGTGAAATCAATGATTGAAGAGAAAGATATTTATCGGCAATTACAGCAGCGTTTAGATGACTTACCAGTAGGCTTTCCATCAACTCAAACTGGTATTGAAATCGATCTGCTAAAGGTATTATTCTCACCAGAAGAGGCTAAACTTGCAACCAAACTAGGCTTCTTACCTGAACCACTTAAAAAAATTCATCGCCGCGTGAAAAAAATGGGAATGTCACTCAATGAATTGGAAAGTTTCCTAGATAATATGGTACAAAAAGGGTTAATTTTGGGAGGAGATATCTACAAAAATAGAGGAAAAGGGAAGTTTTATGGTAATGCCCTATATGCTATTGGGATTTACGACTACCAGCTAGGTAGACTCACCAAAGAGTTTGCAGAAGCCAATTATAAGTATTTGAATGAAGATCTTTTATATGAACTCAATAGAAAAGATATACCTTCACAAATAAGAACTATTCCAGTAGAAAAAAGCATAACTCCTGAACATTACGTTAGTTCTTATGATGATATTAGAAAAATAATAGAAAACTCAGAAGGACCATTTGCAGTTGCGGATTGTATCTGTAGAAAGACTATGAATCTTTTGGGAAATCCATGTAAGACTACAAATCTGCTTGAGACTTGTATATCAATGGAAGAAGCTGCTTTACATACACTCTATTTAGGTTATGCTCGAGAAATTGATAAACAAGAAGTATTAGAAATTCTTAACAAAGCACAAGATGAAGGATTAATACTCCAACCAACTAACAGTCAAAGACCAGTATTTGTCTGTGCGTGCTGTGGTGATTGTTGCGCATTCCTAGCAAGTATGAAAAAGCTTCCGCGACCAGCAGACTATTTTACTTCTAATTACTTTTCTGAAGTAGATGAAGAATTATGTGACGGCTGTGGAACTTGTGTTGAGAGGTGTCAAATGGGTGCTTTAACACTTGTGGACAATATATCTCACGTGAATTTGGATTTATGCATTGGATGTGGCAATTGTGTAGCGAGCTGTCCTTCTAATGCGAGATATCTTATTAAAAAATCCAAGGAACATGTGCCTCCAAAAGACTTTGAAAAGTTATACACAAAAATCTTGATGAAGAAAAAAGGATTCATAGGAACCTTGAAAACACTCGGACGGATGATGTTGGGTATGAGGATATAGATGATAAAAATTTCTTAAAAAAAAATATTTAATATTTGAAAATATTCTAACTTTAAATTCTTCCAGATTATCTGTGACCATCTTCACGGTGTTTTACCATCTTTTGTAAAGCGAAGATCGCATATTGGAGATCCATTTCTAATCGTTTGAGAATGATTTAGGTCATAAGCAGAAACTCGAGCGCTCGCATAATCAGTTAAGCATATAATAAAATTCTATGGAATAGTTAAAAAATTTAATAGATTTCTTTGTTTGAATTTTATCTTAGTATCTAAATTGGATAATTTAATTCCAATAAGACGAATTTTTCTTTTTCCTTTTGAAAATTCCTTAAATAACTCTAATACAATTTCTAACGTTTTTTTCTCATTTTGTATAGGAATGAAAAGTGATTTAGATCGAGTAAAAGTAATGAACCCCTGAAATCTTATCTTCAGCGTGATGGTCTTATAGAAAATATTGTGTTTAATTATTTTTTTATGAATTTTCTTATTGATATCTTCAAAAGTTTTTAGTATTATTTTAAAATCATCGATATCTTCAAGAAACGTTCTTTCTCTACTGATTGATTTTCTGTCCTCTCTAAATTCTTGCACAGGCCTATTATCTAATCCATTTACGATCTCCCAAATCCATTTTCCACTTTTGCCAAATAACTCAAACATCTTGGGCAAAGAGATCTTGATGAAATCACCGATCACTTTTATTCCTTTCTCGTTATAATATTTTTTAGTTATTTTTCCAATCCCTGGAATCCTAATAATATCCATATTTTCTAAGAATGATTTTATTTTATCCGGCTCAACTACTGTAATTCCATTGGGTTTATCATGATCTGAACTAATTTTAGCTAAAGTTTTTGTAGGGGCACAACCAATAGAACATGTAATACTTTCTGATCTATAAATTTCTTCTTTTATATTTTCCGCTATCTCCCTTGCTTCTTTAAAGTCAGAACATATTTTTGTTATGTCCAAATAGGCTTCATCAGAACCAACTTGTTGGAAAGCTGGTGAATAGTTTCTAATAATGTTCATTACATTTTTAGAAACTGCACTATATTTAGCAAAATTAGGTCGAATAAATATCGCATGAGGACATAATTTGTATGCCTGAGATATTGGTGTAGCTGAATGAATTCCATATCTTCTCGCTTCATAAGAACACGTGGCTACAACTCCTCTACCTTTTCCCTCTTTAGGATCTGCTCCTACAATAAGGGGTTTTCCTTTATATCCTGGATTATCTCTCGCTTCGACTGCGGCAAAGAAACAATCCATATCGATGTGTAAAATAATACGACCCATTATCTTAGGTTATGAGGGTTCTTATTTAGAATATATTTTTCTTAAAATGTTTAAATTAAGAGAAATAAAAATGAAATTTAAAAAAAAAGACTCAAAGATTAAACTAATTTTTAAATATATTCTTCAACTTTTCTTGAAATCATAATTTTAAATTATTTAATTTATCATATCTACAGATTTTTTCCAAGCTTCAGAATTAACTCGTTTGATTTTATTTAGAAATTCCTCATCAGATATTTTATCTTCTTCACTAAGGATTTGATTGACTTTATTTATCAAAGTGGCTTCAATTTCTTTTGATTTATTTTTATCTATTTTTTTAATTGCAGTATGTTGAGTCCAAAACCAATCGGGATTTACCTTATCGTAAGGACCGGGCTTTAATACCTTAAATCCTTCAGCAGGAAAGGCATAAGGTTTATAAACACTTATACATGGTCGAGTGCTACCTGTAAACCAGTGAATTGATCTACTTAAATTATTATTAAGTAAACTTACTTGACTTCCAACCGATTCATAGTAACCATGCATACAAATTCTTACATCGTGTTCTCGCAGAAATTCCATCATTAATGCAAGTTTAATTTTTCCTTTATTTTCAGTTAATAATTGCAGAGATCTACCAGGTCGGGAATAAGGAGAGAATTTTTCTGGAATTGGAGTATCAGAAAAAATCATTGCAAAGTCAAAATTTTTGTCATCTTTGCAATATTCTTTTTCTATTGCATGTTGTATTATTCCTTTTCGTCTAAAATCACCTTTACCTCGAATCGACAAACTATTTGAAATAGATCTGACATCGTTAACTTTTTCAGCAATCCACCATTTATCCGCTGTTTCTAATATATATGCCTCCCTAGGATCTGCGATTATAAATGAATTGTGATATGTCCAAAATTCAGATCCAACAACACAATCGCCTCCTTGTCCATACTTTTCCAATAATTCAGTGATCACATCCAATGCTTCTTTAGCAGTTTTACCTCTCTCGAGCCCCAACCGTAAGAGATCCATTCCTAATAATCCCTTATCCCTTAATTTTTCCTTGGAATAAACTGCTTCATTACCAATTGCTACACCAAATTCGTTTGTGCCCATCTCTGCACCCCACATCCAATAGGGCTGGCTTAATAAAACTGCTGCAGTTTCATTAACTTGTGGGATTGAAATATAAGTGCATTTTAATTGTTCTCCTTTAGAATATCTAGTCCTTGGAACATATGTGATTAATTGTGCCTCTGTGTAAGGTCTATCGCTATTTTTCCCGAAGATAACATTATGATTTTCTGTGCTATTACCCAATGCAACAAAAGTATCACAAGAACATTTATTATAAAAATAAAAAAAATTAATCATTTAAAAAGATAAAAATTATAAAGTCTTTTTATTTTATTTATTTAAGATAATTCAATGCCGTGATTGCAAATAGTTTTGTAGTATTTATAAGGTCCTCAACATATACAAACTCATCTTGAGCGTGAATATTATTTTCTCCACGAAATGGACCAATCGAAATTGTATTGATTCCTTTATTTTGAAATAAATGAGCATCATTGGTAGCCATGAATAACTTAAATTCTCTCTCTTCACCATAAACTATTTTAAAGGATTTTTTAACAATTTTCGCAAAATCCGAGTTAATATCTGCTATTTGTGGTTCAATAGTCACTGGGATTTGAACTAGTATATCTAAATCGGGATCTTCTTTTTTCAATTCTTCTATAAAATTTAAAATCTTTGTTTTTATACTTTCAGCATCGTGTTCTGGAATTAAACTAATAAAACATCGTAGGAAGCATTTATCAGGAATTGCAGTAAGTGATGTTCCCCCTTCTATCTTTGAAAAAGTAACACTACTAATCTTAGAAGGAAGATCAGGATGATAGGGATATTTAGTTTCTTCTTTTTTAAAATCTTCTTGTAATTCCATTAAAAAATTCATAATTTTTAACATTTTGTGGATAGCATTGATTCCAGAATATTTATTACGATGAGGAGGAGATAAATCTGGATACATAAAATGTCTACGTATTCCGGTTATATCGAAACCTATCTGAAAGGCACCATCAGTATATGCAATTGGATAATCACTGGGAACATCTCCTAATAAACAAGCATCTCCTTTAACAATTTCTTCATTAACAAGATATTCAGTGCCACCAAGCCCACCTATTTCTTCATTAACAACGGCTGTAATAATTAATTTTCCATTTAAGTCAATTCCTGCATCAATTAATGCCTTAGCTGCAAAAATTTCAGCGGCTACACATGCTTTATCATCTGCTGCCCCACGACCATAAATCTTATTTTCGATTAATTCTCCACCAAAAGGATCTCTCGTCCAACCATCAAAAACCGGAACCGTATCAAAATGAGCATTGAATATTAAAGATGGGCCTTTTCCAGTTCCCAGTTCAGCTAAGACATTATTTCTTTTAATTTCAGCCGTCATTCCTAATTCATTCATTTTTTCCGCTACAAATTTAGAAATTTTTCGATATTTTCCAGGAGGAACTTCAGAAGGATGTCGAATAAGGTCCTTATGAAATTTAATAATTTCATCTCTCAAATTATCAATTCTATTCATAATATCTTTTTCTACATTTTCCATAACAAATTACCATTCTTTTGTTTTAATTTAATACATTTTTGAGAAGTTAAAATATTTTTTTTTATAATCTCCTTCTTATTCTCTTTCGATTTCTTTAATAACTTTATTAATCAATTTAGGATGAAATCTAAATTCCCTTGAACTCGATTGAATATTTTTTAATAGATTTATACAATCCTTTTTATCTACTTGCCCGAGATTATAAGATTTCAATATAATTCCCAAGGTACCAACCACTTTAAATCCTTCAGATCTAATAATTTTTCTTACTTTTATTTCATTAGTTAAGCAATAATTTACTTTAAATTCTTTTGCCAAGGCAATAATTGAACTTTCTCCTTCATGAATATGATATCTTTCCATTATTTCAATAGTTTTTTCTGTTTCTACCTTCTTTATTAGAATTAAACCTGTTTGAATAAACTCTTTTAAAATAAACGCATCCTTTTTCTGTAATGTTATTCCTTGAACTACTGTCTCGTTATAAATTATATTAGAAATGTAAATTTTTGTAAATTGATTCTGTAGGAGTTCTAATTGATTTATTTTTGAAAGGTGAATAAGAACATCAGAATCACTTACTGCTAAATCCATATTGAAGTTCCTCATCTAATTCCCGTTTTCCAAAGTCTAGATAAATATTATTTTTCTCCAGAAGTTCTTCCATTTCGCGATAAGTAATTTTTAAAATTTCAGCCGCTTGTCGAAGACTTAACCTTTGTTCTCTATAAAGTTCAAAAACGAGTAATATTTTAATTTTCTTTTCCGGATCATCATTTAGATACGGCACTAATTCGGGAGGAATTTCAACTTTTATAGATTTAGTCATTTTCATTTACCAAAAACACAGTTTTATTTTTTAATTAATCAATATTAATAATTCAAATGTTAACTTAATTATTTTTACTTTCTTTGAAAAATTTAATTCTATCTTTATTTTAAAATTGAAGGATAATCTCAAATATTTTGTATAGTTATTTTAATAGTTAAAATCTATATTTGACTAATGAAACTAATATTTAATGTTAATTAATAATTATTTAAAATTAGGTTTAAGAAGAACACAATCATAATTTAATTATTATTTCTTTTGAAAAGAATGAAAAGAAATTAAAAATGAAGGTTTGGATATTTACTTTTGAATATGCAGGTGTGGTTAAAGTTGGCGGATTAGGTGAAGTTCCGGCAAACCAAGCAAAATCCCTTAAAGATGAGTTAGATATTACAATCTTTATGCCTTCTCACGGTAAAAAAGATAATTTTCAATCAAGTTCGAATATATTTGATTTAGGATTAAATTTTACAGGGGATTTTATCCCCTATGAGTTTGATATTCATATTTCACATACAAAATATGATATTTCACTACATAAAGTAGAAGTTAATGGAATAAATGTTATATTAGTTTCCGGAAGTAATGAAATTTCAAAAAAGATTTTAGAAGATCCACGTGTTTATAGCCCTGAAACCTTATCTGGAAAAATTGGATTATTTAGCTATGCAATTAGACATTATGTGGAATATTTAATTAAAAATAGACCAAATCAATTACCTGATATTGTGCATATTCATGATTATCATCCATTCATATCTTATATCGCTATGAAACAGGAATTATTAAAACATGATTTAAATATTCCTTCTATGATTACATTTCATTTATTGACATGGCCAAGAAAAAATAAGCGTTTTATAAAAGCTTGCGGCATTGATGATACATCTCTGCAAATTTGGTTGGTTAATGAGAAAAAAAAATTATCATTTGGGGAGATTTTTGAATTAGCAAGAAACAATGAACATATAAATCCTTCATTGGAAAAAATTTGCGCATTAATTGCAGATGTTATTACTTCTGTAAGTAAATCGTACTTAGAATCAGATGTTATACCCAATCTTGGAGGAGATTTAATTATCCATAAATCAGATTTTGTATGGGATGGATGTGATTGGGATTACAATGAAATAATCACTGAGATTAAAAAAAATTTTTCTGAAGAAATTATAAATTTTACTGGTAATACAGATTATTCAAAAATATCTCGATGGGATATGAGAAACTTTTTATTAACACATAAAATTGAGAATATTCCTAAAAAAGAACCAATTATTACATCGGAAATCGTTTTAAAGGTTGTTAATTCTTTAAATGGAGTCTATCCAATACTCCAAGATCGAAAAGTTAAAGCTTTTAATGAAGATGGACCATTAATTCTAACTTCAGGAAGAATCTCACATCAGAAAGGAATAGACACTATTTTGGAATCAATTCCTCTAGTAATTGAGAAAGTTCCTAATGCAAGATTTTTAATGCTTCTGATGCCCAACGAATATACTTTAGATGATGTACAAACTTATGCCGAATTTATGAAAACTTATCCTCAAAATCTTAGAATTTTATTTGGCAAATCAATATCAATTTATCACCTTGCCCATATTTGCGCAGATCTTTATTGTTGTCCTTCCAGATGGGAACCCTTTGGAATTACTGCGCTTGAAGCCATGTCTTCCAAAATCCCAGTAATCGCCACTAAAGTAGGAGGTTTTCAAGAATCCATAATCGACCTTAATAATGACTTAGAAATTGGGACAGGTATTCTAGTTAAGAAAGAAAATCCAGAAGAATTAGCTAATGCACTTGTTTCAATGTTAATCACTTCTGAAATTTGTAGATTGAAGAAAACTAATGAAAGAATAACAGAATCTGAATTGAATTTAATGGCGCATGATGTTTTCTATCCTGCTCTAAGAAAGAAGGTATTAAAAGATAACCTTTATTATGATAAGATTAAAGAGAATTGTCTGAAGAGAGTGGAGGAAAATTTTAGATGGAAAATAGTATCTCAAAAACTAATAAATATCTATAATAAATCAATAAAATTAATAAAAAATAATTAACAGAGGAAATATAATATGGAAGAATTGTTAAGATGGCACGGACCTTGCGGAATTTATTGTAAAGCTTGCCCTGGAATAAGATTTTATAACTGCAAGGGATGTCGAGAAGAAAAAGGTAAAATATCTAAATTTCCTACATGCAAAACTTATGAGTGTGTTATTAGTAAGGGATATGATTTTTGTTATGAATGTAAAGAATTCCCTTGCGAAATGCTTATGCCTATCGTCAATTTTGAAATCTTTTTACCACATAATTCGAAAATCTATAACTCAGTTATGATAAAGAAATTAGGTTTAGAAGAATGGTCAAAGATTTGCGAAGAAAGAACCAATTATTATTATAAAGGAAAAAAAATTCGCTATGGTGGCGATCCACTTACCCTTGAAAAAAAAGATGCGAGTTTGTATAAAAAAAAGGAAAAAAAATAATTGGTTTGACAAAAATAACAATATCTGTGAGAATTTAAGGGATTAAAAAATGGTAAAAAAAATCCTTGCGACTGGTGCATCTGGTTCAACGGTTGGGGATACTTTTAAGGAGTAATATAGAAGAGAAGAATCTTGTTTATTCTAAAAGTGAAGTCATAAATCTCTTTGAGAATTGCAACACCGACATGAACTATTTTTTACAATTTTAAATAGTTTTTTCTTTAAGAAAGAATGAAGTAAATGTTATTTTTTGATTTTGACCCGTTTAGTGGTTTTATAATGTCATTTAGTGACGTTATAGATATGATAATAAACATTTATATCATAATTCTGCCATGCATGAAAAATATATTTGCGACTATTTTTCTAATAATGGGAATCTTATTGATTTATAAGATCTTTTTCAAAAGGAGAAAGAATGTAAAAATTAAAACCGGATATTATCAACCTATTATTCCAGAGACTTTATTAGGTATTTTTTATATAATACTTGCATGGGGGTTGTACTTTGATTTTATCTTAATCCTAATTATTAATATAGCCGAATTAGCTCCTCCACCCTTGATATTTTATATTATTGATTCACTTGGATCTTCTGGATTTGCTGATATATTTGCCCCTCTAACTTCAGAATGGCAGAATTTAAATAATCTCCAGCTGCTGGGCATGTTATTTATTGGAACTATATCTATTTTAGGTTTTATTTTATTAATTTTTGGAATTCTAGTATTTATCAATAAGGATCTTAAGGGAAAGAAAAATAGTTTTGGTTTGATAATTGGAGGTTTTGCAATTATTTTAATTTTGGGTTTATCTCCAGGAGCTTCTCTATTATTAATAAACTCAATATAAGAAATTCACTTTTTTTATTTCCGTGAATTAATTAAACCTTAAGAACGGAAATATTGGAACTGGTTAAAAAAAAAACTTTTCAGTTATGAATAATTTTCTTTAATTATGAGAAATCGCATTATTCTACTTCTATCGGTTTTTTTCCAAATGGCTGGAGGGATCTCATTTTTTACATATTATCCAAGATTTCTTTCAGCTCTTGGTGCTGATAATTTCTTCATCAGCTTTATTATTTCAATGATTTCATTAGCTTCTTTTATTTTTCCATCAATAATTGGCTTTTTTTCTGACAAATTTCAAACAAGAAAGAAGTTTATTATATACGGAATTATTGGGAATATAATTATTACAATTCCCATATTTTTTATAAGAATAGAATACATTTGGATTTATTTTCCTTTAATTTTTATTAATGGGTTTTTTATTAATTGTTATGGCATGATTTATCCTTTATTTTCAGAAGTTTGTTTAAATGATTCAAAATGGATTTCTTATTACAATGCAGTTGTTGCTTCAGCATGGTTCTTTGGTTCTTTTTTTTGTGGAATATATGTAGATCTTATCGGAATTGAATATTTATTTTATTATTATACCTCATTTTTATTAATCAGTTTTATTTTTTCTTTATTTATAAAAGAGAATAGAGAAGAAATATTTAAGTTAAACAAATCTTTGAAACAGAATAATCTTGTAAATGTTGATTTAGAGAAAACTCAACATGATAATATGTTAAATATGATATCTACTTCTCTTTATTTTGCATTATTTTTTAGAAATTTTGGAATTCGCCCTATTTTTAATGTACTTGCGATCTTTTTTGCTTTAACTTTAACATCAGATACAGAAATCGGTTTTTTAATTAGTATAAATTTTTTACTTCAAATTGCCATTTCAGTTATGATTGGAAGAATCATTAATAAGAAAAACATGAAATTCATACTTATTTTAGGATTTATATTTAGCTCATTTGCTATGCTTGGATATTATTTCTCACGAGATTTCTGGGGTTTTCTAATTTCTCAATTACTAGTAAGCTTCAGTTATGCTGCCTTTTGGACAGCATCAATTATATATATCTCCCAAAACACTACACCTGAGAATAAGGGGCGTTATGTTGGTCTAGCAAACTCATTTTTTAGTTTAGGAAACTTTACGGGAAATATTTTTATTGGAATCCTATTAATGATAAATGATAATTTTTATTTTACTATTCTCGTATTGTTCTTATTCCCAACAATTTCTGCATTATTTATCCTTTTTGGATTCAAATCAACTAAAACAATGGAAATTAAAAATAACCTTCATTCCAAAAGGGAAATAATTGCTGGGTAATTGCACCCTTTTTATCAGGTATAACTTCAATTTCATCTCTAAGCCAAGATGATATCCATTTCATTTTGTCTTTAAACCTATTATCTAGAAATATTATTGCTCCCTTATCATCAAGTTTTCTAATTGGACGACCCGCAGCTTGGTTTGCCCTCTCAATGGCTGGATAAAGATAGGCAAACTCCCAACCTCGATTACGAAAAACCTTATCATAATATTTAATTTTTGCATTAACTCGTGGCGTAGGGACATGATACGGGAAACCAGCTATAACAACAGAATTCATGAATTCAGCAGGATAATCTTCTCCTTCGCTGTTTCGACCACCGCATACCCCTAAGAGCACCGCTCCATTATTTTTTCCTTCACTTTTAAAATTTTCAATCATTATTGCATTTTCAGCTGCAGAAATATTTGAATCTTCAATATACAATTTTTTATTGTATTTTTGAACTATTTGCTCAATATCTTGGGTTAAAAGGCCTTTAAGTACATTGTAAGATGCACAAAATATACCTACATTTCCCGGGGTGCAATAAATCACTTCTTCAATTTTATTAACCATCTTTTTATATGTTTGAGCGCCTCTATTTACTTTTTTTGTATTTATGTTCTCAATGATTAAAGCTTTAATATTATTTTTTGGGAAGGGGGATGGTGATACAATAACTTTACTTGTTTTCCCGGTTTCATTTAATCCCATTAAATTAGTATATACGTAAGGGTTTACTGTACCAGAGAGACTCAATGTAGAAAATGCATTCTTAAAAACAGGAACGGTTATTTCTCGAGGATCTAAAGCCACAATCTCCATAGAAATGTTTTTATTGCCTTCTCGTGTCGTCCTTAGATTATAACAAAAGAAAAATCGTTCATTATCTAAGACTTCTAACCATTTTAACCAATATTTTGCGATTGATCCGATATAATCGCGTTGAACTAATCCCTGACTTGATTTAATTTCGGCTACATAAGAACTAAATTCTTTCAACTCTTTTATTAAAATTTTAAAGCTGTTTAAATCCTTTAATCCTATCTTTTCATAAAGATTTTTTACCAAAATCTCTGGATTTAATTCGCGCTCCTCTACGTTAAGATTTGTTTTTTTGTTTTCCAGATGAGCAATTAAAATTCTTATTAAATTTATCATATCCCTGTCGGCATTGTACAATTCTAAATCTTTTAAAGCTAACTTAAGAATAAACGGGGATATTCGCTCAGAATTTACTTGCGTAGCCATACTTAAGATATTGTGGCATTCATCATTTATTAAAATACAGTTGAATAGATCTTTATTTATAAATTTTAAGAAAATCTCCTTTATATCAGGATTAAATAGCCAGTGATATGAACAAATTACAATTCCCACTTTTTCTAATAGAAGTTTGCTTAAGAAATACGGACAGTACCCCGCTCCACCTGCAAAACTAATAATCTCATCAGCATCACATGGTTCTATTAGAAGCTTTTTTGCAATTATCGAAATATCTTCGGTTTTACCTAGATCTTTCATTAATTTTGAATAATATTTACAATTCTTATTTTTTCTTAAATCTCTGCAAACAGAAATACTATCATGAGGCGATAATTTGAGTTGAAGCAGAGTTTTATTAAGACACATTTCATGCCGTCCTTTAATGCTAATTCCATTGATTGGTCTATCAAATTTGTTTTTTGATAAAAATTTTGTAATTTTTTTTAATTCTCTGAGTGCTCTGAAATTTTGTGTGTGAGTTCTGCAAAGATATATAATCTTTAAGCCATTTTCAAGAGCTAAGGGTAAAATGCTACTGAGAGCAATTATTGTTTTTCCAGTACCATTGGGAGCGACTAAAATAATGTTCTTTCTTTCTTTGACACAATCACTAATTTCTTTTGTATTTTCCTCTTGTCCTTTTCTAAAGGCTTCATAAGGGAAAAAGGTTGCATATTTAAATACGATAAATTTACACCATTTAAATTTCTAAATACTATGTAATAAATAATTTGATTAAAATATAAAATATATTGAATGAGGGATTAGTAAATTAGTAAAAATAAAACTTATAAAGAAAAATTAAAATAATTCAAAGTTATCTATTTAATTAAATGCCGGAAAAATATTATTTAAACTCAACCAAACTTCTTATACAGAAAGATATCCTCCTAAAAACTTCAATATTTTTGATAGGTTTTTTATTAATTTTAGTGCAGAATTGGATAAACCCAATTTTAATTTTATATCCTATTGTCTCGTTTAGTTTTTCATTATTTTTTCAAATAATAGAGTCTAATAAGAAAATCACGAAAATAGAGGATTCTATTATATCTTATAACCCTTTTGGAGGAGAAGGGGGAAACTCAAATATATTGACCATATTTTCATATTTGCAAATGCTTTTAATCTTTACAGCAGGGTTAGATTCATTATTCCATCCACAATTAGTAGATAATTTTTTCTTGTTTTTTCTGATCCCCCTTGTATTTTTATATGGATTTGAATTCTTTTTGCTCCTTATTAAAGTTCTCAATAAAGCAATAATTGAAATTGATTTAAAGAATTTTAAGAATCAAATAAAACAAAATTCTAAAAGTAAGACGAATAAAGATGTAATATCATTTATTGAGATTAAGAGATTTAAAAAATATTCTCTTTACAACCTTATTTTGTTCATTATAATTCTGATTTTTACATTGGGCATGTCATTCTTAGCATTCTTCGGTCAAATACTGGCGTTACCATTTTATCTCCCCGGAACCGGTATTGAAGGTTCTCAACCCGTTAATATTTCTTATGGACTATATCTTAGCGTAATTATGCCACCAATCTACACAATTTGGTTTTTGTATCAGATCTATAAAAATATAATAGATTTTTCTCATGATTCCGCAGAAAAGGTTATTAATAATATAACCGATGATTCAAAAAAAGCAGTAATATTAAATTTTCTTAATTTTAACAAAAATAATTGATTATAAATTTATAAATAACATAAATATTTTCCATATATTATAGAAGAATCATTCATCTCTAATAGGTATAATAATAAAAAATTCGAAAATGAGCAATAAGCCCTTATATGTATTTAAAATTGTTGTTCTAGGTGAAGGTGGCGTAGGAAAGACCACAATGATCCGCCGGTTATGTTACCAAAAATATATGCCCCAAAAGCTCACGATAGGCGCGGATTTAGCTTCTTACGACTTGAAAATTGATGATAATCCTTTTAAATTACAGCTCTGGGATTTTGCGGGAGAAAAGAGGTTTAGATTCTTCCTTCCTTCTTATTGTAAAGGTGCAGTAGGCGCTCTCTTAGTATTTGACCTCGCGAGATATTCAACCTTTAAAAAATTGAATGAGTGGTATGAGATAGTAACTCAAAATTCAAAACACCTTTCTATTATTTTAGTTGGTTCTAAATGCGATTTAGTGAAAGATAAAGGTGCAATTGATTTTGAAGAAATAATAGAATTTCAAAAATCACATAATATTGAAGGCTATATTGAAACTTCGTCTAAAACAGGGGAAAACAATAAAGATGTCTTTGAACTTCTAGTAAGAAAAATTATAAATAAGATGGATAAAAATAAATAAAGAAATTTTAATAAAAAAAGGAAAAAAAAAAATTAGGGTTTATTCACTCATAAAATATTTCAGATCTTCAAGTGTGAGACCCAAATAATGTATTTTTGCCATATCAGTTCCGAGTAATGTCTGAATATTTTTTCTCTTCTTTCTATTCGTGAGTTCTTTCAACTTTGTTAAATCTGGAGTCTTATTCGCAATTTCGATCTGACCCCCTTTTATTGCGGCATCAATAAGATCTTGACCTGTTTTATTTCTAATAATTACAAGAGTTTCTTCTTTTACTGCACCCATTGTTCCAACTGATAAATCTGAATGTTCGGCTGCGAAATCCACGCAAAATTTACAACCCGGCAACCCTCCAGAAGCGCACATGAACCCAATCTTTAATGTTGTATAATTTGCCCCAGTACTAAACGGAGAAAGCATGACTTTACTAACTCCTGTAAGGTGGCACGGATTTCCAAGAAACCCAATTTTGTTAGCACCATTTTCCCATGCTTCACCGATACCAGTGACTAATGGACCTGCTAATTGAAGGCTTCTTTCGGGGATATATTTTTTAGCTTCTTTAGTATCTTTTACGACCACCGGGATATTATTATTTTTTCCTTTAATTTTCGTAGCATCCTTAGGTAAAACCATTGCGTCAATCATTTTTTCAGAAAATGCTACTTCAATTAAACCTAGTAAAACAGAATTCGCTTTTTTGGTTTTTACAGAGATTATGTCTTTATAAAACCCAAGAGCCATATCTGCTCTTTTCTGACCAAAAAGCATTTCATCCATTTTTCCTAATGGAAGGTCTGTTCTAGGACAACTATTATAACATAAACCGATTGTTTCTTGGCATTCAAATTCAAATTGTGGAAGTCCGACATCATCATACGCTATATGGTGACAAAAAGCTCCGCAAGTACCACAATGGGCACATTTTCCGTTGTAAATAACTTCAGTCTCCAAATCAGGAGAAGATTTTTCAACTTTTAACATTTCTTATCCACTTTAATCTATAATTGAATATTTTTATTTTAAATATTGACTGCAAGAATCTTTAATTCTACGCCTTAAATGGCCTGGTTCTTTCCATACAATCCATGTACCTCCAGATTTCCTAAAATTTAAGTGATAATTATCTTCAATTTTGAAAAGAACCTTTTTAATGTAAGTCCAAGATAAATTTGTGTTATCTTTAATTTCTTTAATTGAAACTGGATGATTTTCTTCCATGTTATTGAAAAATTTAATTATTTTATCGTATCCACTTGGTGATCTCAGTATGTTCTCATTCTCAGTAATTTTATGACGACCTTTTAAAGATACTTAAAGCCAACTAACTTAATTTTAAAAATTAAAATTAATATAAAAAGTTGAGCTAGAAATTTCCAACTATCAAAGAAATATTTTGAACAAAACAAATCATGGCATTTTGGAATATCATATAAAAATTTGCTGATTTCTATTATGTTTTATGGTATTTTCATAAAAAATCTCGCTTTTTGATTCTAAACCGTTCAAAAATTTATTATTTTTATCTCAATATCATCATAGATTTTATTAAAAATCTCAAGGATCGTTTTATTTATGTATTAAAAATTATTAATATTTCCGTAACATAAATATGGGAGGCTTTAATTAGAATCAGAACGAAAACATAAAAATTACATTGGAAGTAAAATTAGGAAGGGCATTATCTAAAGAGTTTAATTTTTTATTAAATACTGAGTAAATGGCTCTTAAAATATTCTCAAAAAAGTAATCGGAAATGATTTCATTTGAAATCTATTCGATAGGGGTTGCTGGTTTCAGCCCGTGCGAATAAGGAACCAGTTTCAAACTTCACATGACAATATTTATTAAATTCTTTTAATGATTTGATATAAATTTAATAAAATTGATAACTTGGTTACATTCATAATTGGAGCAATCATATTTCATCCCCCCTATATTCCCTATTATCTTTACCCCCTTTATCTTTTCTAAAGATAATTTTTTTTTCGTAACTATATTCTTCTTTATCAGATTTATTACTAAATCTTTAGCCTTTATTCTTATATATATTATCCTACTTGACTCTATATTATCAAAATGCTCTAACATTTAATATCTACTTATGGAAGAAAAGACTAAAAAAAAATTATCCAACGCTCGTTTTAATAATTTGGATGAAATTAATAATCAAAATATTGATTATGATCCCCGATATGGGATGGACCCTGGGGTAGAGCTGGAAAATTATAAAGAATATCTACTAATTTTACAAAAAATTTGTAGAAATGATGGAATTCTTATAGAAAAAGAGAAAAATAAACACCTTGAGAGACATTTACTCAATAAAGAGGAACAGTTAGTAAAAGACATCGATATAAATAACCAAACTATATTGAATGCAATAGAAATATCAAGTGGAAAATTAAGGAAATTAAAACATTTTATTCAGTATCAGAAGGACAAAATTAAAGAGCTTGAAATACAGAAAAATCAAGAAATTCAAGATATCAGAGAAGAAAATATAAATTTAATGAAAGAGAAAGAGATTTTGGAAAGTAAAGTCTTTAAAGATCTTGTCTCTAAAGTGCTTACTAATATTCCATACTTACCTGCGTTACCTTCAAATCCAAATATGGCTCAAATTCATAAAGTTCATAGCGATATGGAGATAAAACGGATAAGAAGACCACCGACGGCAAAAACACCCATCAATCCTAAAGAAAATGCTTTTCGTGCAGTAGTTGCGGAATTAAAAGGTGCACTTAGTAAAGGAAATCCTTTGAAGCCAATTGATCCGCAAGAATTAAAAGAGATAAAAGAAGAGCGTGAAAAAAGAATGAAAGAAATTAAGGTTCGGAAACTCTTTTAACATTTCAAGGTTCGCGGCGTTTTAAATAGTGTGATCAGAAAAATATATTTATACAAAGATATAAATAGATCTTTTGTAAAATATATTTTTAAATGAATTTATTCATTTTTTAAAAAGTGAAATTAAATGGTAATAGTTATTTTACGTCAAATTCAGAAAATTTATCCAGATAAATGGGATGAGTTAGAGGAGATTGATAAAAAATTCAATGAAATTGAGAAAAAGCTTGGATTTCCTGATACTAAAAAGCGTTATCGCCACCTAATGGGAACTCACAGTTTAAACACTCTTATTGTCGAGTACCAATTCCAGAGCTTGGCTAAACTTGAAAAAATAATGACAAAAGCAGTCTTAGATCCAGAATATCAGAAGCTCCAAGAAAAATCTCTGTCTATTATAGAAGATGTTCAATGGGAAATATATACTCCATGGCCATTGGTTCCTCCATAAGTTTATGAAAAAAAAAAGAAATCTTAGTATCTGCTTGGATTCTAAATTTTATTTAATTTTTTTTTTATTTTTTTATTATAATATATTTTTTTGTAATAAAATCACAATCCCCATTTTCCTGGATTAAAGATATTGTTGGGATCCATTGCATTTTTGATTCGTTCTAATAATTTAATCCAATTTGGGTCGCACATTTCTCTTATTCTTTCTGTCATCCAGACAGGTGTTTTATAAGGCACACAATCGTGTTCAAGCATAACTTCCAAAAATTCTTTTTGTAGTTTTTCTACTATTGCTTGCTCTTTTTTCTTATTATATCGAATAATTGGTCTGAAAACACAATAATGGCTTGATTTCATGCTTTTCATATAAATTATTGGTCCAATTCCATATTGTTTAAATAAGTTATAACATTTCTCCATAAGGGGTCCAAGATGATCCGGGTTTGCATAGCTCCCGATCCAAGTTAATCCATCCCATTCATATAGAGGAGTTATTACGCTGGGAATATTGTAGAACATTCTAAATTCAGGACCTAAAATATTAGCGAAGGTGAAGAAATTTGTAAGGAATATTTTATTTTTAACTCTTTCCTTTATTTTCTTAAAAGTCTTTCTTACGTAATTTATTTTAGCGTTTAGTAATTCTTTCGTATGACCTGAAATGGATATTAAAACTACATAATCCGGTTCTTTTTCAAACTTTTTAGGTTTAATCAAGCCATACGTCATTTTTGCTATTTCTGAATTAATTGCAGAAATATCCTCACAAACTTCAATTCTACCCAATTCTCTAAGAATTTCAGCACATTCCTCATGTCCATAAACAATTGCTAATAATCCCATATTATATTCCTTTTTAGGCCATAATTGGACTGCACATTTAGTTACAATTCCAGTCATTCCTTGCCAACAAAGAAATAAACCGGTTAAATCAGGAATTGGATATCGCGCAAACCAATTATCAGGTTTAAATTCCTTAGAAAGAAAACATGAACCAGTTCTAACTAAATCCCCGTTATTTAGAATAATTTCCAACCCATTTACCCAATCTGCCATACTTCCATAGGAACCACTTAAATTTGATAATCCGGATAAAAGAGCGTTTCCAACAACGCTAGCATATGGTGGGGCCATTGTATAACCGTATTTCAGATTTGGATGGTTCTTATCTAAATATTTTTTTAATTGTCCGAATGTCACGCCGGGTTCTAATAGGGCGTACATCATCGATTCATGAATTTTAACAATCTTATTCATTTTTTTACCCATATCTAAAATAATTCCACCTTCATTTGGAATTGTGAGACCTCCTACGTTATTTCCGCTAATATAGGGAACAATTGGGATTGAATACTCATTAGAAAAATTTACTAAAGAGATAATTTGATTTACAGTTTCTGGAATTACCACAAAATCCGGGATATGTGGCGTTGCTTCAGTCATATCATAAGAGTAGGGATATAAATCATGTTGCCTATCAGAAACATTAGATTTTCCAAACATCTTTATTAATTCATTTAATATTTTTTCTTTCTCTATCCTTTCAAAAATATTTCTTTCTTTAATGGTTGTCAAATTTAAGCCTCCTCGTAAGTTTTATTTGCCAAATGTAATGCTTTAACAAAAATGCTTTGAAATTTATTTATTGTAAAAATGCGGTAAATTTTTTTTACTTTTAATTTTCTTCTTAAAAAAGCAGAGATTAACCCCATTCTCCCCTCGGTTATAGATATTAAAGCATCAAGTGCCATTCTTATTTTTAAGTGATATTTTGGGTTTTCTCCATATTCAATAGTAATTTCTGAATTATTAAAAATTACTGTTATTTTATATAAACCAATTATTTCGACTACGATTATTCGCTGCCAATTCTTGATTTTCTTTAAAACTTTTTCATTGGTTAACATTGGTGTAAGTACATTTTTTATTGCTAAACCTAAGATATCCTCTGGTTGATTTATTATACTCATTTTAAACTCGGATTTTTTTTAATTTTTTTAAATTGTATTTAACACTTATTGCCTTTTCCGGACACAACTCGACACATAGTCCGCAATTTGTGCATAAACTAGGGAAGATAGGAAAAATTTTCCAATCTTTAGGATTATGATAATCCTCATCTTCGAATGTAAGTAATAATACTTCCGGTTGACAAATATTTAAACATTTCATACAATTTTCAGGAGTAGTACATTTTGCATAATCAATATCAATTTTTATTTTCCTCATTAATACATCCCTCGTGTAATTGCAATTGTATTCCTATCAATTAAATTTATTGCTTGTTCTTCACAAACCTCCTTACAGAGTCCGCACCCAAAGCACCTTTTAACATCAATTATTGGTCTATTTATTGAAGATGCGAAACTTATTGCTCCAAATTGGCAACGTGAAACACATTTACCACATCCAATACATTTATTCGGGTCTAATGTGGCTACGTATTCTCCTTTATATACGACACCTACATCAAAATCCATCCTAACTCTAAGCCCCATACATTGAGGGTATTCACAAGAGCACATAGCTGCTATATATGGGAGTGGCCCCATCCAAATTGTATGAACTTTTCCCTCTTGGTTCATTTTATCTAAAAATGATTCAGTTTCATCTGGCGAAAGAACCTTAACACCATTTTCTGGAATGAATCGAGGGAGTTTTGGCAAAACTTCAGCTAATGCCGTAAATCCCAAACATGTATTTACTTTTATTCCTCTATGCATATAGCGACAAGGGCAAACAGCTTGCACAACCTCTTCTGCTAAATTTGTTGTTATCATCTTTGCCTCCTCAAGAGGAATTACCTGGCCCAAATGACCCTCAGCTATTCGAGGATTTGGATTTTTCGGTTTTTCTATCTTTCTCTGGATGATCCATTTAATCACCCGCCCAATTATAGGAAGCTTGAGTCTATAACCAATCGTTTTGTTTATTGACATACCTAATGTTTTTCCCGTATAAACTCTCTCAAGATTTCCCCATAATACATCCAAATATTCAACAGCATTCATCTTTTCAGCGGTTTCCTTTAAGTAATTTTTAGCATTAAGATACCATTTTTTACCGGCGCCGTGTTCTTGACACCATTTACAGATATTTATCACCTTTTTTTTTTAATTAAACCTATATCACCGTTTTTCTTAATAATTATTCGGTTTAAAGATAAATTCTTTATTTTTTTATAAAAATAAAAAAATTGTCGAGAATTACTTAAAGCCATTTAACTCTTACTGGTTTTCGAGCCGGAACTCTATGATATTTAACATTGGGATACCCTATTGATAATGTATATCCTATAATATTTCCTTTTGGGATTTTTACCAATTCAGAAACAGAATTGAATTGATTTAATAGAGAGGTTGCAAATCCTAAAGAGCAAGTTGCTAAACCCAAAGTTTCTGCAGCCAACATTATATGACAAGCGGCTAGCGAGCAATCCTCTACTAAAGTGGATGTTGTTTCTTTAGGAGCATGAATTATAATAATCTCCGTGTTCCAACGCCAAAATTCTATTCCTACCTTAATTCCAAGTAATATCCTTTTAAAAGAATCAAGTCGTTCCCCTACAATTCTCAACATCTTTTCTCCTAATACCGCTTTCAGCGAAGCATACCCTTCAGGATCTTCATATTTTTTTATAAAATCAGAAACATTTTTTGTTAAAGCTTCTGAAAATTTAGTAAGTAATTCTGGATTTTTCACGATCGTATAATGAACATTTTCAGTGTTGGAACCAGTAGGAGAATATCTTGATAATTCTAAAATCTTTTCAATTAATTCTTTTGGAACTGGCTTTTCTTTAAATTGTCGGATTGACCTTCGAGTTTGAACAAGATTATATAAAGAATCGTAAGTTATTTCCTTTTCTTTTGCTGGAAGATCTTTCACTCCATCTAAAGGACGAGTTTTTAATTGAATCACATTAACAGGGCAGATAGCTACGCAATGACCACATTCAATACAATCTTCTTCAAAATTATTCGCTATTTGAAGCCTATCATCTTTGAAATAAAATAGTCTGGGAACACAATCGTTAACACAAGCTTTACACTTGGTGCACTCCCCCACATTTATAAAAATTTTAGAATTTTCTATTATTTCTTGGTTTGAATTTATATTTTCCATATTAAACACTTCATAAGTAAATGAACTTTTTATAGAATTGAAAAAATCAAGTTGGTTAATAACATTGTTCCTAATCCTAGAAATATAGAGATGGGTAATCCGGGTAAAATTTTATTTTTCTTTAATCCCAAGATTGTAATTCCGGTACCTAATATTACAGCACATGCTGTTGCGATTAATATTACAATATTATTTGTGAAAATTAATGCATGGGAGGTTAGCATACTGTAAAAGGCTAAATCTCCAATACCAATCTCTAATGAAGATATATCATATTCAACCTCATACTCTTCATTTTCTGCTTTTTCATCTAATTTTTTAATTTTTTCTTTTTTTGGAGAATTTTCAAGAACAATATCAAACATCTTTTTGATTGGACCCCGTTTTGATTTGACAGCGTATATATCCCAAATTGAAATTAGGATTAAAATAATTATTGTGGTAATTGGTGGGATTATCATCCCCATAAAAGCTCCAATTAATAAACCTATAAGTAGAATAAATATATTTTTAATTCTGAGGGAGTCTCCTTTTACATATTTATAAATCATAAAAATTGTAAAGGCACCTATGCATACATACATTATATTTGAAACAATTATGTAAAGCTCATTTTCAAATATGTCTTTAGTTATTAACCATAAAATTATATCTCCATAAAGAATCAATAGAAAGAAGCATAAAATTGCAAAAGAAAAAGCAAAAATGTATTTTAAAGCATTAATTCCTTTTTTCTTAATAATATATATCATAATAAAACTTGCAACAGCTGCATAACCGATAAAAATTAATCCATTTAATAATGCTCCTATACCTCCATATTCTGACTCAGGAAAAATTACTCCTTCAATCTGAATTCCGGATACAATATAACTAAGATATGCCAATATTCCAGATAGGATTACAACCAATATAATTGGGAGTGGAAAATATTTTGCTTTAACTTGAAATGTAGGCATAAAGCTTGGTTCAGATATTTCTTCCTCAATAACATTATTATCATTAAGGATCTTTTCTTTCTGTCCCTCAAGATTTATTTTCCTATCAGAATTCTTCTCTTCTTTCTTGTCATTAATTTCCTTATTTTCAGGCATTATCTTCTATTTATAATTTTAAAATTATTAAAAACCATTGCATTAAGAATTGAAGGAATTCTAAAATACAAATTCTTTTTGTTTTTTTAAATAATTTGGAAAAAACCCTAAATAATTTTAATATTAAAAAATATAATATCTTCTAATTATGACTATTTTATTGTCAAAACATTTGGGTAGAAGTGTAATATTCAATCAGCAAGGAGTCAAAATCGGTAAATTAGATGACCTCGTAGTTTCAAAAGAAACAGGGAAAATCATTTCATATATTGTGAAATTGACTGATACTAAAAGTATTATCTCAAAATTACCTAAATTAGAGAAAGGATTAATAATGGTACCTTTTCCATTTATCTCATTTAATAATGCGAAATTTTATATTTTTGAAAATGAAATTGCAAAATTTTTAGAAAAAAGCAAGGAAAAACAAATATCATATGAAGATGTTAAATAAGTATTTTAAAATGAAATACTTGGGATTTTTTGTACAAATTCAAACACTTTCTGAAATCTTTCTTCTTTGGGTCTCTTATAATAACGTAAAGGATATAATTCATTTATGGTAAATTTGTAAATTTCAATCCATATTTTTGCCACTTCATCTATCCTATGCATCTTTGCATACTTTTTACAATTTTTGCTTAACTCCGCTCTTAAATCATCATCTTTAAATAATTGAATAACTCTATTTTCAAATTCATTTAAATTATTAACGAGAAATCCAGTTTTTTTATGTCTTATCACATCTTTTATACCGCATCCATTTGCACCTACTGAAGGAGTACCTTGAGCCATTGATTCTAATAAAACTAAACCTTCCGCTTCAACCCAACTGTATAAACATGATACATCAGCTGTCTTATAAATATTTAGTAACTCCATATCGGATACGTATCCTGTTTGTGTTACATGTTTTTGTAATTTGTACCAATGAATTCTACGTTTAATCGATTGCACAGATGGTCCTGTTCCAACTAATAATAAATGAGAATCAGGGATTTCCTTATGTATTCTTTTAAATGCCTTTACTACTTTTTCAATGTTTTTTTCAGGAGATTGACGAGATGCATACACTAAAACTTTTTTATCACCGAGATTATATTTTTCTCTAATATCATTCCCATCAACTTTTTGGAAGTAGAAATCATCAATGCCATTCGTTAAGCTTATAATAGGATTTTTAAAAAATCTGTGTTCAAGTAGTAACTCCTTTTTTGAGGGAGTTGGAACAGAAACCAAATCAAATTTTTGCCAAATATGTCTCTCCCATGCCCATAGAAAACCAGTCTTACTCATTATCTTCCCTGCTATAGGAATATATGTATCTGAATAATATGCAAGTGGAGAATGATGAGTTCCAACCAGTGGGATACCTAAATATTTTGACCAACTAAGTCCCATCACTCCAATAGTTACAGGAGTCATAATATGGCTTATGTCTAAAAATTCATGCTCAGGAAAAAAATAATTGTGAATTGGGAGTGAAAATATTATTTCTGGGTTTGTTCCTACCCTAAACCCACCAATACTATGAATAAATAGATTTTTTGGTTTAGGTAACCCATTTTGAATTTTAGGAGAAAAAACATGAACTCTGTGCCCTGTTCTCGCTATAGCTTCGGCTAAACTTCTGACAGCTTTTGCAATCCCACTTATTTGGGAGTACATCATACTGAAAAATCCGATATCAAGAACGTTTTTAGGCATCTAAGTTTGAACTCTATTCTTTCCTAAAATTGGTAATAAAATTATTAATAGTGTCATATATTTTTATTTAGATATTTATTTATATAAATCCTTGTTTTATTAAAAAAATTGATAGTTTTTAAT
Organism: Promethearchaeota archaeon; assembly: GCA_019058015.1. Classification (GTDB taxonomy): domain Archaea; phylum Asgardarchaeota; class Lokiarchaeia; order Sigyniarchaeales; family SOKP01; genus 6H3-1. Next base: position 34,253 of record JAHLWH010000263.1, read on the forward strand.
AAATTTAGCAATATCATTCCACATTCTTAATGGAAATAGATGATTCTTATAGGTAAATATTTATTATTAGCTTTTGAAATTAATTTTTTTTATTCTCCGTATTTTTTTATTTTTTTTAAACAAATTTGATCAAAAATTTTTTTTACAATCAATTATTTTGTTTCTTATGGATGTGGAACAAGAGAAAGTAATTTTAGAAGAAATAAGAAGTATGAAATATCTGCCATATTCAATGGAGCTTATTTCCGTTGATGGAGATACTTATACCCTTCGTAATAATTGGGGCAATATAATCATATATATAAAGAAAGGGGATAACTATTTTCTGAAAAAGGAATTAGAGATGGAAGATAAAAAATAGATTTTTTTTTTCAGGAATAAATTTAGCTGCTATATATTTTTACAATATTATCTAAAAAAAGATCAATAAGAATTTATGTTAAAATGGTTATTCTTTATTAAGAGAGTTAATTTCTTTATATTAATATTTTCTAAAAGGTTGTTCTTTAATTGAGAAGAATTAGAAGGAATAGTGAACGGAGAACAGAATCTAAAGAGGGAGAAAAGTTCCGAGCCGTAATTGATGATCGAACTTCAGTTACTATTATTAGCCGACCAGAGAATACGAAATTAATTATAAGAATTGATCTCTCAAATAATTATGATCTACAAATTGAAGCTTCGGAAGCGCCGATTGTAAATAAAATTATTGGGAGTCCCGAGCCATATGAAATATCTATGGCAGATATTAAGATTTTGGTGGAAGAAATTTTTCCTATTAATGATTCAATTAAAAAAGTATTTGGGGACGAAAAAGATCTAGATTTAAATAAGATAAGACTATCAGTTGGTGGGGAAAAAGATGATTATGTATCAATTGAAGAATCTGATTTAACTATTAATAATGTTCATCCAACATTGAACGGATTGATGGAATTTATACAAGAAAATCGTGAAAGTATTATTGGTTTTTTAAATAGAGAGTATATAAATGAGGAAGGAAACGTTATCTATTTAAGTTGTCAAAAAAAGAACCTTTCCCCTAATATTTCATCAATTAAATTAAAATTATTATCGAGCATGCAACAGAGAGGATACTATTTACAAGAAGTTCATAAATACTACGGCATACAGCTTTATATTATAATTGAGGCAAAAAAATTTGATGATGAGTTATTATACCGATTCCTTCAAGAGCTTGGAATTAATTGGGAGATGATATATTTCAGAAGGAAATTATCATTGTTCGATTGGACCGGCATAGAATGTGAAAGAAATTCAGATAATTTAAAAGGTTATATTCGAGCGAAATATGAAAACCTAAACTATTTTGATATAAATAATATTACCCGAATCGTTGTAAAAAATCAATTATCTTTCAAAGTTGCTGATAAAATTGCATCTCTTCTGTATGGAATGAAAAGAGAGAGAGCAAATCTACATGGGGATGAGGAATATTCTACTACTATAAAAAAGGCAGAAATTGTAGCAGCAACCAAGCTTGCATGTGCTTATCTCGGAGTTAAAAAGGAAATTATAATTGATAAAGATATTTCTCTATTTGATGTTCAAAAATATGAGAAAGAACTCACAAATATTTAATTTCCACTGTTAAGTCTAAATTTATATCTCTTTTTTTATAAGTTCTTACTTCCAATTTATCCTCTGCTATAATAATCTTTTTAAAAGCAATTTTTACTCAAAACAAAAATTGATATAAAATAAAAAAACAAAGAACTAACAAAAGCTAAAGATTTCCGAGATTATTAATTTGAAACAAATTAAATTTGAAAATTATTATAATAAAGTTTTAGGCAGTTGGATTGGTAGAGTTGCGGGAGACCATGTTGGTGCTCCAATTGAGTTTAAACCTTATGATTTTATTATGCAACAATATGGAACAATAGACTCTTATTTAAAACCGGTTGATGTTAATTATGTCAATGATGATGAAATGTATGAAATTTGTGCTCTTATTGCGTTGGAAAAGCATGGACTTGATATTTCTTCAAAAGACATTGCAAAAGAATGGGTGTATCGCCTATATACACAAAATTTCACCGCAGAAAGAGTTGCTTTAAAAAATTTAAGAAAAGGAATCGAGCCACCCAAATCAGGAATTACAAAAAACATTTGGTATGATGCTATTGGAGCACAAATGAGAGCAGATATTTGGGGGCAAATATGTCCTGGTTGTCCAAGGATGGCTAAATATTATGCAGAAATTGATGGATCTATTTCACATGCCGGAATTGGCATTGATGGGGAAGTATATGTAGCGATATTAATTTCTAGTGCTTTTTTTGAAAAAGATATTAGAAAAAATATTCATAATTCAATAAAATTCCTTCCCTTGAGAGAAGAAAGTAGATATACAGATATGATTTTTAAAGCAATTGAATTATATGATGAAAATCCAAATGATTTTCGTAAAGCAAGAAAGAAATTAATGGAATATTGGAATACTATAAGAGTAGAATTAGTACAAAAAGCTAACGTTAGAAGAAAGAGGGAATTCTTAAATCACGAGATATTATCAGGAGTTCATGTTTTACCTAATGCAGGCTTTATAATTTTATCATTATTGTATGGTGCCAATACAAAAGAAGATCCCCTTGGACGTTCAATTTGTATTGCAGCAATGCTTGGTTTGGACACAGATTGTAATTGTGGCAATGTAGGAGCGATTATTGGGGCTCAAAGTGGTGCAGAAATGATAAAATCGAAGTGGAGAAAGCCATTAAAAGATACTTTTAATACTTATGTTAAAGATTATGAACATTGGAAAATTTCAGAGTTAGCATCCAGAATTGCAAAAATTGGTAAGCAAATATGTGAAACCAAATGCAAGGATATTGTTAATATTATCTAATTTTAGTTTCTGTTATGTCAAATATAAACTATTTTTTTTTAACTAAATCGATTTAGAATATAAGGATTATTTTTCTTATTCTTGATTTTTTTGATCTAAACTTTTTGGAATGGTAAAAACAAAAGTTGAACCTTTTCCTACTTCGCTTGTAAAAGATATTGTTCCTCCGTGCATATATACTAATTTTCTAGTTATTGGTAATCCTAGCCCACTTCCTAAAATATCAATAACCTCTGGTGATTCTACCCTCTTAAATTCCTTAAAGATTATATCAAAATCTTCCTTTGCAAACCCTATGCCTGTATCAATCACTTGAAATTCCCACTGATCTTTTTTCTCCAAAATTTTAAGTGTTATTTTTCATTCTTTAGTGAATTTTATGGCATTAGTTAATAAGTTATAAAATATTTCCTTTAACCTTATTGGATCTGCATAGATAAATTTATCCGTATCTAACCCAATAATTTCAAAAATTAATTTTTTCTTTTCATACATAGATTGAATTGATGACTTTATATGGGCAATATGACTTTTTAAGTTAATTTCTTGGAATCTTAAAATTAATTCGCCCGCTTCAATTCTTGAAATATCTAAAATCTGATCTATTATATGCAATAAGTGTTCTCCAGAAGATTTAATATCCTTAAGAAAATCGAATTGATCTTCATTTACTGGTCCATAAGAACTCTCAAGAAGTAAATCAGTAAATCCAATAATTGCATTTAGAGGAGTTCTTAACTCATGAGACATTGAACCCATAAATTCTGTCTTAAACTGTGAGGCTTTTACGATTTGCTCAAGATATAATTTTTGTTGGGCACAAATTTCTTGAAATTCCTTAGTTTTTATTTCTACTTCCATTTCCATTTGCTCTGTAAATTTTTCTTTTAACATCTCCATTTTTTTGCTTTCTGTAACGTCTCGTATGATACCAAAAAATCCAATTTTTTTATTTTTTGAATCTTGCTTTAAAGATACAGAGAATTGAATATCTCTTTTTGTGCCATTTTTTCTTATAATTTTACAATCAATAACTTTTTGCATCTTCTCAGTTCTATAAACGCTATTAAAGGATTTAAAAGCCTTTTTCACATATCCTTCTGCAAAAAATTGTTGATAATTCATACCGACTAATTCATCTCTTGAATATCCTAAGATATTGCACAAAGAATCATTAAAAAATGTAAGATTTCCTTTAAGATCCACATCGTAATATGCTTCTTTAATATTTTCGAGAATAGATCTATATTTTTCTTCAGATGTTTTTAATTTTTCCTCCATCTTCTTACGTTCAGTGATATTATGAAAAATAGTTAAATTTGCGGGTTCTCCATTATATATAATAATACTTACATTAACCGACACATCGATTTTCTTCCCATCTTTACTAATAAGTAGGGTATCGTATTTTTTAAGAACATCTTCTCCCATCATTCTACGTTTATGCCGATTTGATACTTCATCAATTACTTCGGGATGCACTATAATTTTATATGAAGTATCTATTAATTCTTCACGAGTATAACCCGTCATTTTACAAATACTGAGATTTACATATTTGAATAGATCGTTTTGGATAATAACAATGCCATCATTAGCCTCTTCGACTACCACTCTATATTTTTCTTCTGATTCTTTTAATTTTTGCTCTGCTATTTTTCTCTCTGTATTGTCTTGAGTTATAGTTTGATAAAAAGTTTTTTTACCTATTTTGACTACTGAAGTTTGAGCATTCACCCAAACTCTACTGCCATCTTTTTTATAACCTTGTAATTCTAATGGTTCAGGAGTTTCTCCTTTTTGCAACATTTCTTGTCTTTTCTTTAATATTGGTAAATAATCTGCACTAATTTCATGAAGTTTTAAATAACTTTCACCAATTAATTCATCTTTTTTATATCCAAATATTTTCTCAGTAGTAGAATTGCAGTCGAAAATTTTTCCTCGCTTGTCCAATATAAATACGGGAGATGGAAGCCCATCGAATAAATAACGATATCTTTCTTCAGATTCTTTTAATTTTTGTTCTGCTAATCTCTGTTTTGTAATATCTCTAGCAACCCCAAAAATTCCAAAAATTTTTCCATCCTCTTTTAGCGGAATGCCATATGTTTCGACATAAATAAAATCTCCATTTTTCTTTTTAAGTTTATATTCTGTAGGTGTTATTTGCCTTCCAAAATCTTTAATTTCTGTTAATGCCTTAAATGCTACTGTTAATTGATCTTTACTAATCAAATCATTGAAACTTAAATTGTTAATTTCTTCCCTATTATAACCAAGTTTTTCTAACGTGATTTCATTTGCATCAAGAAATTTTCCTCTAAAATCATGAACGTAAATCAAATCTAAAGAATATTCAAAAAGATCCTTAAATCTTTCTCTAACTAACTCTAAATCATAAGTCATATTTCCTCAAACCAGTATGTTTAAACCACTTATAAGTCTTTTGGGTTAATCTCCTAAAAAATTCTGTCTTAATTTTATTTACCCTTATATTTTTGAATAAAAAATAGGATTTATTAATCTAACTTTTTTGAAAAAATTTGAGTTAAACGTTCATAAACTTCCTTAAGACTTTTTCAACAAATTTGAGATTTTAAGATAAAATAAGTCCCTTAAAAATTTAGACTAAAACCAGAAAAGCGAGACGTCAAGGAATCTTAAAAACATAAAAAATCAAAAAATAATAAAATTATAATGTAGGAAGTCTTTAAATTACTTATTGATAATTTAATATTATTTAATTAATTTGGGGGTATAGTCTAGTATGGATAGGGCGCCAGCTTGCGGAATATCATAGTAATATTGCTAAATATTGCAAATAGCTGGAAATCGAGGGTTCAAATCCCCCTACTCCCATTTTTTTCTTTTTTTTTAAATCGACTTTTATAAAATAATTGAAAAGTACGGAGCGTCCTTTCAATATTGCGAGCGTTAAGAAAGAGATATTTATAATATAAGATATTTAATTCATCTTTATTTACATCTTCAAATGTAAAATGAATCATATTTACAGGCCTAATTGAATCAACGTTAAAAAATGGTTTTAAGACGGGAATAAATATTTTTGTTATTGTTTCTTTTTTTTCAACAAGTCTTGAAGGATCTTCTTTTGATTTAAAAAATAAAGTAGTTAAAAAAAGTAAATGAAAAAGATTTGCAATGAAAAGATATTTGCAGAGAAAAAAAAGTTGTTCAATCGTGTTTATTGAAAAGTTTAATTTTAATTTCTGTCCAATACTTGTTAAATTTGTTTTTTCATCAAATTCCATTTCAATATATCCTTGATTTATTAGAAATTCCTTTAGACCAGGATTTTTCTCATTATCAAAGGCAGCCCAATATTCTTGGAATCCTTCTATATAAAAAATATCATCTTTAAAGTTGAGCGAAGTATAATATAATTTTCCAGTTTTTATTTCTATTCCAATTCCCTCTTGAAGCGGAATTGAACTTAAAGTCCATGCAGATTCTGCAAATTCAATTGAATATGCTTGAAATTTATCTAAGATTTCTTTAAATAATTTTGAATAGTTTTCAATTTTAGATTTGTATTTTTGTATATAGATCAATTCTTTTTGAATTGTTTCCAGTAGAGTAATGTAAACACACATGAAATTTTTTCGATATTTTTTTATGATTTTAATTGCTTCTTCTTGTTCCTCTATAGTAATTCCAATTTTATTTAATTTTGAAATATTTATTATTTGTTGAAAATCACTTGATATTTTTTCTTTCTCATTTATTTCATAGCTATTCTTTATAAAATGAAATTTTATAGATTTTTTAATATCTGGAGTAGATAAAATGATTTTTTCTTTCATTTCTGGAAATTTAATTATAATTTTTTTAATTTGTTGTGCAATTAAATTTAGTCTTTCTCTATTTTTCTTATCAATTTTCCGAGTATCGATTAAAGGTTCATTTTTTTTTGAGTTATTGATAAGAGTATCGTTGATGTAGTAAAATTCTCTTATAAAATAAACACCATCATCGAAATATTTTAAATTTTTTAGACTTCTCTTTTCCCATTTAATTAGGAATGGGTCTGGAATTATTATGTCAATTTGTTTAGTTCTAATTAGATCCATAAGTATTTCTATAAATTCAGCTTCTGAAATAGGACTCTCAACGTTTGGATGACAACAAATTTTATGTGCCCAAATATA
>JAHLWH010000264.1 GCA_019058015.1 Promethearchaeota archaeon
CAACCAAAAGACAAAAATCCAGAGTAGCAGGAATCCTTTTTTAATTTTATTTATTGTTTTGAATTTCCTCTAATTTGTCTATTTTATATTTCATTTCCATTAAAAAATTATTAATTTCGCTTAATTCCTTATCGGAAAGATATTTTATTGCATTTTCAAATTCTGGATATATTTTTCCAGATAATTTCCTCATAGTTGGAATTATGTTGTAAATTCTAAAACTTAGATTAATTTGTTTATTATCTTTTAAATTATTTTCATTCATTTAACTTCAGAATTTTCCCTTTCTTATTCATTCAATACATTTTCGCTTTTTTCTTTTATTTTTCTAACATCTTCCTTATTTTAATTCAAAATAAAAAAAGATATATTAAATTAATGATTCTATAAACTCTAATAAAATATTACTTGTTTTATGTTCTTCCCCTGATAAAATAGAAGAATCTAATAAATTTGTTAAAGCTTTTCTTATCATTTTAAGTTCTTTATCGTCAAATAATATATTTCTCCTATCATAGACAATATAATTTTTAGTTATTTCCGATTGAATGTCATTTATTTGTATTTTAATATTATTTTTAATAATTTTCGATTGAATGTCATTTACTTGGTTTATTAATGCAATAAACATTTTATCTATTTTTTCACTTAATATTAAGGAAAAATGACTCATTGATTCGGGCATATTTTTACATTTTTATTTTCTGTTATAACAATTGTTATAATATTTATTATATCATTATTGAATCTTTTTAAAAATAATGATGTTTTTTATTATATAATTAAAGGCGAAATCAAAAAAATGAATGGAAAAACAACTAAATATTATAAATATAAACACTCTGGCTCTGGAACGATAACAATACCTATTTCTATTGCTGAAGCTTTAAATTGGAAACATAAAGATGATGTTAATCTTGTTATTAAAAACATAGATGGTAAAATAGGATTATTTATGTATAAAAAAGAAAAATAGAATATAAAAAGAAAATTAAAGAAGAGAGAATAATTGAATAAAAAGGGTAAGATTACTGAAAAACTTTTAAAAAAATATATTAAAAGGAGTGGCAGATAACAATAAAAAAAATTTCAGAGCTTAGAAAGGTTAGGAAAGAATGGATTAAGAGAAGATTGACACGAATTCCAATTGAATTATTCCTTATGAGTAAAAATTAAATTATATTCACAAGTTCGACCCCCATTTCGAACAATACACATTTTTTTTACAATTTGATAATCATATTTTGGGTCAAATTTTTTTAGAAATGCAATTGTATAAGGAATACAGATAATTTCTATAAATTTTGAACCTCTTGAGGGATTAGACTCACCGCCAATCGGACAAAATTCGGAAGAATGTTTAACTCTTACATTATATTCATGTTCGTTCATTTTTTCTATTTTTGGTTCTGCCCCTAATACTTCATACATCTTCATTAAAGCCGCTTCTAAATTTGTTATGTCCCGACTTTTATATACTTTCGCTAAATCCCCTCCCAATAGGGTGGATATACTCCGAGGTAAATTTTCTCCACCAAAACTTATCATCTCACCTATATATGCATGAAAGAATTTTGAAGGAGTTTTTATTTCCGTTATTCCCCTTATAAATTCTTCCGGTAATCGATATGCTTCATCATCAGAATATTGTACTGGAGGATGTTTTGTAAAATATGCAGAAGGATAATATAAAACACCACCCTCATTTCTATCAAGTGCTAATTTACAACACCTTATTGCATCTATTACAATTCCTGCAGAATTCGGGGAATCTTCTACCGAAAGGCGTAATTCGAGGTTTATAGGAATGTCTCCAAAAATTCTACCTTCCATTCGAATGAAACAAATTTTATTATCTTTTTGCCAAGCAACCCAATCACTTGGACCAATATGAATATTTTCATTGTTCAATCGAATTGCCGTTTGTGATTGGACAGCTTCGGTTTTAGATATTTTTTTAGAAATTAGACGATTTCTATCAAGCATATTAAGAAAATCGGTATTACCTCCCGTATTAAGCTGATATGTACGCGTAAGCTTTACTCCTCTTTTCTTAAAAAGATTAGTTAAAATTCGGTGCACAATAGTAGCTCCAAATTGAGATTTTATATCATCTCCGATAATTGGGATTCCCCTTTTCTCAAATAGACTACTCCACTCAGGATTACTAGCAATAAAAACAGGGATACAATTAATAAAGCCCACTCTTGCTTCTAAAGCACACTCAGCATAAAATTTAGCGGCTTTTTCAGAACCAACCGGGAGATAATTTATGAGCATGTCAGTGTTAGATTTTTTAAGTTCTTGAATTATTGCTTCCTTGCTTGATTCCTTTTGATTTGATAAAAGAAATCTATATTTTTCATCATAATTTTTCATATGATCTGCAAAACTATCTAAAACTTTTCCCATTTTAACGATAACATTAGTTTTCGGAATATTATTGCAAAATATTTTAGCACAATTAGGTGGTTGAAAAATAGCTTTTGTTACATCTTTTCCAACTTTTCTATGATCTGTATCAAATGCAGCAACTACTTCAATATCACCTGGTTTATACCCGCCAATATCCCAATGCATTAATCCAATACAATTTTCATCATTTTTATTTTTATAATATTCAATACCTTGGATTAATGAACAAGCACAATTACCAATCCCAGCAATAGCAATTTTAATTTTCCGTATTTATATTCACTTCCATAAATTTTTAAGTCTTTTCATTTAATTCTTAGATTATTTAATTTTTAGAATTTTAATAAGCATAATTTTAATTAATATTCCAATACGTTTTATGGTTATTGTTATTTAAAAGGGAAAGTTATATTTCTTTAATCCTAATTTTTCTTGCATTATTTTTATATCTTGCTGGAGATTCTCATTAATCGGGATTCCTGTTTTACGCCTTTTCTTTTCTGCTTCAAATTCTTTTTCACCAGCTGTATATATTTTATCACAACCTGGGGCTTTTTTAGAATTTCTCAAACCTCTCATAATGTTTCCAGTAATCTTTCTAAAAATATCCAGTGATATAAAATTTTTAATATTAATTGCTAAAAAGAAATGTCCAACTTTAAAGTATTTTTTACCATTCTCCTCAATTCCAGCTGTATTTTTTAAATAAATGCCATCTTGTAATGCTGATGATAATATTTCTACTAATGTGGCATATCCATAACCTTTATGTCCGCCATTATCTTCTCCCATTCTGCCAAATGATAATAAAGCCGCTGTATTATTACCTAAATTATTTAAAATTTTAGTTGGATCTATTTCAGATTCTTCTTTATTATTTATAACTAATCCTTTAGGAAGTGGTTTCTTAAGGCGGTTGTATACTTCTACTTTACCTCTCTGGATTATTGAAGTTGCACAATCAATAAGAAATGGAAAATTTTCATCGGTTGGACAACAAGGCGTTAAAGGATTTGTTCCTAACATAGGTTCTACTCCAAAAATTGGTGGTACAGAGGGTCTTGTATTTGTAACAGCGATTCCAATCATACCTTCTTTTATTGCCATTAATGAATAATATCCGGCGATTCCAAAACGAGTAGAATTTCTAACTGCCACTGCCCCGAGACCATATTTTTTAGATTTTTCCATTGCTAATTTCATTGATTTATAAGCAATAACGTGACCCATTCCAAGTCCTCCATCTATGACCGCTGTGGTAGGACTTTCTTTAATAATCTTGATTTCTGTTTTTGGATTATATATACCCGCTTTAATTCGATCATAATACATTTTCATTCTTTGAATTCCATGGGATTCAACTCCTCTTATATCCGAAGTTATTAAAACGTCTGCACAAATCTCTGCGTCTTCTTTTGGGACATCCAATCCAATAAAAACATCCTTTATAAAATTTTTAAGAGTAGTTGTTTCAATATATACTATTTTATTAGACATTATTTTACTTCCATAAAATTCCAATCCTATTTTGATTTAATGATATCAAATTTCGAATTATTTTCCTTAAAAAGTTTTACTATTTTAAACTCTTATGAAATGGTTAAATCAAAGATCTATTTTTATATAAACCTCTATTTAATTAAATAAAAACTTAATTTAGTTTTTAATATTTAAACTTTATACGAATTTTGAGATTAGTATAAAAAGGAATTTTTAAATAACTCTTTTAAAAAATGGAGATTAAATATAGTAAGCATTAGAATTTTTGTATAAGTGGGTTTCCCTAATTTATCAGAGTGGGGAGGAGTTAAAAGAATTATTGGATGAATTTTTAGCGGAGATTCATTCCGAGAGGGA
>JAHLWH010000265.1 GCA_019058015.1 Promethearchaeota archaeon
AAATTCACTTTTGGGGTGAAAAGGATATAGCATTGTAATATGAGGCATCCAGCGGTCAATATGTTTATCATATTTTCTACGAATTTTTTGAATTGAGCCCCAAATATTTTCTGGTGGAATAATTACTACAGCAGTATTATATACCTTATTCATATTATTCAAATTATTTTTTCTGTAGAATTAAATTTTTTTATCTAAAAAGATTCTTAATCTTAAATTGCAAATAATCTATTTTTTCATAAAATAAATATCTTCAGCTAGCATTTTATTTAATACAATAATTATTATTAAAAAATAAAGGAATTAAGTATGTCCAATAATAAAGTTTATAATGATTTGATTGATCACCTTCGGAATTGGATATTTGGGCTACCAGAATCCAAATATCTTTTACCATTGTTTGAACTGCGTTTCACTCCTGAGGAGGCAGAATTTCTTTCAAAAATTCCTTTTCTACCTCATACTGCTGAAGATCTTTCTGATAGGTTAGAGACTCCTGTTGTTGAATTTACAAAAAAATTAGACGATTTAGCCCAAAAAGGAATGATTTTTCGAGTAGAAGGGAGAAGTGCTATTCGCTACTCTTTACCGGACTCATTATTTTTATTTTACAGAAGCATAGGCTGGGCTGGACTTGATGATGAATTTAATCGCGAAATTAGTCCATTATTGAATCAATATTATATTGAAGCATATGCTAAAGATTACTTGGGACATCCCACTCAAGGACTTCGCACAATTCCAATAAATGAAACTATTCAAGATACTCGTAAGGTAATGCCTTATGAGGATATTTTAAAAGTAATAGACCATGTAGAATATTACACAGTATCGACATGCCCATGTAGTCATCGACATAATACTGACACCGATATAGAAAATTGTAAGTATGATACATTAAAATGCTTACACTTTGATCGGCTCGGCAGATATATTGTCCAGAATGGATTGGGTAAAGAGATCACTAAAGAAGAGACATTAAAAATATTAAAAAAAGCAGCTGACGCCGGTTTAGTTCATGGCATTTCTACAACAAAAGAACGAATAGATACAATCTGTAATTGTTGTACGTGTTGTTGTCTTTTCCTAGAATCAGCTGTCAAGATGCCTGGTATAATTCCAAGAGGACATCAACCATCGAATTATATTCGGGAAATAGACGAAGAAAAGTGTGTAGCCTGCGGTTTTTGCGTTACATTCTGTCCAATGAAAGCATTAGAACTTAATGATAAAAAGGTGGTATTTGACCCTGAACGATGCCTTGGATGTGGTGTTTGCGTGCATAAATGTCCACAGGAAGCTTGTTATTTAATACACCGTGACGAAGAACAGGATTTTCCAAAAGATCCTAGGGAGCAGAGTTCTCGATTTCTTAGAGAGAGAGGGCATGATCCTTTAGAAATATTTAAAAAAAACTCCTAGTAAAGAAAAATTAAAAAGTGAGGATTTTTATGGGTAAATGGAATGAATTGGATAAAAAATTAAATAAATTTCTTAGGTTAGCTACATTTCCGATAGCAGTAAAATTACTTAAGGATAAAGAAGAATTAAAAGCGATTAAATTTTTAAAAAAATCAGAAAAGAAAATCGCCCTATGTCAAATATTCAGTTATTCTAGATATTATGGATGGACAATGGGATGCACTATGGAGGATAATTTATGTCCTCTCGCAAATATAGCACTTGGTTTTGAAGAACCATACAAGCTTTTTCTAGAAGGTGCTTTTTTTGTCGGTAGATATAATGAAACTAAAGAAGCAGCGAAAAAAACAACAGCAACAATGCCTAAAATACCTTATGGAAAGTTCTCCGCAATAGTTTCGGGAGCTTTAAATCGTGTAGAATTTGAACCAGATTTTATTATGATTTGGGGAAATTCTGCTCAGATAATGAGAATAATTCAAGGTTTTTTATGGAAAGAAGGGGGAAGAATCACAATGTCAACCTTTTGTGATGGGGTTTGTGCAGATACTATCGCAAAAGCATATCTTACGGAGGAATTACAAATCGCATTCCCTTGTCTCGGTGATCGCCGGTTTGGAATGGCAAAAGACACAGACTTAATAGCATCTATACCATTCGGAATTGTTGATTCAATAATAGAAGGAATGGAGAAAACCCATAAAACTGGCACAAGATATCCAATACCTTATGAACTGAGCACACCTGAGTTCTTTGTCAAATTAAAAAAACAATTAGATAAAGCCAAAAAAGATTAATTCTTTTTTCATCATCCATAAGATGTAAAATAATTAAATATTAAAACGAATATGATAAGAATTCGAGCACCTGGGAGGATTTGTTTATTTGGGGAGCATCAAGATTATTTAGGATTTCCAGTTATTTCGATGGCATTTTCTAAATACATATATTTAGAAGCCGAACCAATAATTGATCCCAAATTCATAATAGAATTACCAGATATGGGATATAACGATGAATTTTTACTCAATAACAATGAAATTGATTATTTATCAAATCGAGATTATTTAAGGAGCGGTTATAATCATTTTTTACGATTAGGGGCGAAAATAAATAAGGGGTATAAAATTAAAATAAGCGGAGATATTCCAATTAATGCTGGCTGCGGAAGTTCTTCTGCTTTAATTATTGCTTGGCTCTTTTTTTTATCACAAGTTTCTAATCATCATCTGAACTTAGAAGATCTTGCAAAACTCGGATATTCGGCGGAAGTTCGAGAATTTGGAGAGGCAGGAGGAATAATGGATCATTATTCATCTACATATGGTAAATTAATTTATTTAGAGACACATCCGGAATTTATACCGAGAAAATTTAATATAAATATTAATCATTTTATTCTCGGTAATTCTAAAGAGTCTAAAGATACGGTTGAAGATTTACGTAAAGTTAAAAAGCGTGCATTAAAAACATTTAAGATATTAAAGGAAATTTTGAAAGAATTTGATCCTAATAGAACTAGTCTTAATGAAATTGAACAATATCTCCCCAATCTTAATAAGGATCTCCGAAATATATTAATTGGAAACATAATAAACCGAGATATTACCCAAAAAGCTAAACTACTTATTACTAGTTACATCCAAAAAAGTTCCAAGATTATAATTGAAAAAAATCATAACATTGAGTTAGAATTTTACAGAGAATTGGGAAATTTATTAACTGAACACCATCGGCAATTATCTGGTAATATAGGGATTTCTACTCCAAAAATTGAGAAAATGATATCAATTGCTCTTGAAAATGGTGCTTTTGGAGCAAAAATTAACGGTTCAGGATTTGGAGGATGTATGTTTGCGTTAGCTTCTGAAAATAAAAAAGAAATTATGGATAACATTGTGGAGATTGGGGGGATAGGTTATACAGTTAAAACAAGTGAAGGAGTTGAGCTTTATTGAAAGCTGTTATTTTGGCAGCCGGTAAAGGTTTAAGAATGCGTCCTTTAACAGAAAGATTACCTAAACCAATGTTGGAACTGTATGGAAAACCTATTTTGCAATACATTATTGAGGGATTAAAAATCGCCAATTTAAATGAAATTGCGTTAATTGTCGGATATAAGAATGAAATTATTGAAAAATACTTTGGAAATGGAAAAGATTTTGGCGTCAGGATAAATTATATTTTACAAGCAGACCAAAAGGGAACCGGACATGCAACTTTATTAGCCGAACAGTTTTGTGGAGATGAACAATTTCTCCTAACTTATTCAGATGTATTAATATCATATAGTATCTATCAAGAATTATATAAATCATACAAAGAACAAAACGAGAGGTTTGTATTGGTAGCAAATCCAACCAACGACCCATATAGAGGTGCTGCAATTTATTATGAAAATGATTATGTTACAGAAATTATCGAAAAACCCCCAAAAGGGACATCTAAATCAAAATTAAACAATTCAGGTATATTTATCTTATCTCCACAAATCTTTCAAATTTTAAGAAATGCTCCTGAATCTATAAGAGGAGAAATTGAATTGACTGAAGCAATTAAATTGGGAATATTACATCAAAATTTAAAATTTAGGCTGATAATAGTGAAAGAACATCAAATTAGGAAAGATCTTGGAGATATTAAGGATTATGAAGAATTAATGAATACTACAAAATGGTTAGAAAAACTTAAACAATGAAAAATTTATAGATTCCTTAATTCTTAGAAATATTATTCACAATTTTTAATAGTAATTTGAGGTTATAAATATACCTAACTGGCTCATCCATTTGAAATGGGCACACAAGGCGGGAATTCCGGAAGGTATAGCTAATATTACAAATCGAGTTATTGATTATGGCTTTAATTGGGTATTTTCTGCTAAAAGTGAAAATATTAAAAATAATGATGATCCTAGGTACCTTCATTTAACCTATTTTTATGAAATAGGCCCAATTAATAAGAATTACATAAAAGCCTATTATCTCCATCGTGTTCTGGACCATCTTAAGGAAACAAGGTATAAAGAATTAGATAAAGCATTAAAGGAATTTAAAACAGAAAAATGTTTAATTGAAATCGAGAGACCAAATGGTCAAATTATTAATTTTAGGAAAGAAATTGATGGTATTCTTATACTTCTAAAAGATAATGAAAATAAAGTTTTAGCAGACATACGTAAATAATATTTGATTTAAAAAATTGTAACCAAATAATCATTTTCATTATTATTATTTTTCCACTTTTTATTAATAATATTTAGTTATTTACTCTATTATTCATAGAAAGCAGAGATTACTCTTCTCTTATATTAAATTAAATTCTTTAATTAATTGTTTTGATTTTATAATATTTGTATTTTCAACTTGTTTAAGTGTTAAAAGATCCTTATCTCCAGTGATTAAGTATTTACATTTTGCAGACAATGCACTTTTAAGAATATCCGTATCTTTATCATCTCTTACAATAAGGTTCAAGTTATAATTTGGCTTAGATAGTGTAAATTTAACATATAATTTTGATATAAAATCAAAAACGATTTTTTTTTCAACTTGAAATTTGTTCATTAAAACAAATTCGATCTCATTTATGACTTGTTGAGATGTATAGTACCTAGTATTTGTAGGAGGATTAGAAAGAATTTTTCTTTCGTTCCCATCAAAAAAGAAAGCGGAAATGAAAATATTAGTATCAATAAAAATATTGATCAATAAGCATGCCTCGCTTCTCTACATGCATTTATAACATCTTCTTGGGTAATATGCTTTTCTTTAGCAATTCTTTTCCCTTCTGAAAAAATATATTTTAAACTTGGCAATTTAACTTTTTTAATAAGAATATAATCGTTTTCAGTAGTTATAGCTAAGAAATCACCTTGTTTTATCTTTAGGTTTTTTCTTATCTCAATTGGAATAGTAATCTGTCCTTTTTTTGTAATTTTAGATAGACTTACTTTCATACTATATCACTTTTATATAGAAGTAATACATCCTTACTAAAGAATTTTATTTTTTTAAGAAATCAAATTTTCTTATATAAGATATAAATCGAATTTTCAATAACCCAAAAGATAATTGCAAAAAACACTGCCCACTCTGTTAATGCTGTCCTAGTAATTAAAAAAATGGCAAATATTGCAGCAACGATAAAACCTGTTATAGCTTGAAGTTTTGAAAAATTTGGATCTACCCACATTACAAAGCTAAAAAGAATACAAAAAATTAATCTTGTAAAAAAAAATATCAGTGCAAAAATTCTGTGAAAGATACTATATAATCCACTATAGGGGGAAAACAACCAACCATTGATAAGGAGATGCAGGCGATTATAGAAATTATTACAGCTAAGATTCTTATTATATCAATAAACCCATCTCGCTTTAATGATCTCCCAAGATATAAAAAGAATGGAATTGCAATTATGCCAGCAAGAATAAGTCCAATATTGAATAAAATACCTCCGAATCTAGGAACAATACCTAAAGAACTAACTGTGTCTTCAGCCATATTAAATCCTGGAGATTGAGATATTGATATAAAAATAAAACTTACTCCAATCGCCATAGATATGAGCCCATAGATTCCTCCAGATACTAAGTTGAATACTTTATCTATAAAATTATTAATTTTTTTCATATATCCTAATTTGAATTTGAACTATAAATAATTTAAGAAAATTCGTGAAATTCCTAAATCTTTTTTACAAGTGTATAAATTGAGATTTCAATAACCCAAACAACTATCACAAAAAATACAATCCATTCTGATATCGGCCATCCAGTAAATATAAAAAATATAAATACTCCAGAGACGGCAAATCCTATTATGGATTGCATTTTGGAAAATCTTGAATCAAACCAAATTAATATACTATAAATGACGCAAAATATTAATTCACAAAAAAAGAAAATAGTTGCAAAAAAGATATGAATAATGCCAAGTAAAAGAGTGTAATGTGGAAAACACCCAACAAGAGATATGGACATTGCCCCAATTATTGATATTTTAATGGTAATTTTTTTTATTTTCTCATTAATTTTCTCTTGGGTTAAAGACCTACCAAGGTAAACTAAAAATGGGATTACCGTAATACTGGTTAGAATAAAACCAAGATTAAATAATAGAGCTGCCAATCCAGGAGATATGCCCAAAACACTAATAAAACTTTCAAACATACTATATCCTGGAACTAATAAATATGATAAAAAAGTAAAAATAATTCCAATACTCATTGATAAAAGGCCATAATATCCTCCAGGTACTAATTTGAGAAGTATATCCATCAAATTGTTTATTTTATCCATAATTCCTTAAATGAATTAGAATCTAAAAATAATCTTAATAAATAACTAAGAATGAAATAATTAATACTATTGAAAAATATTAATAATTATTATGAGTTTTGCAGATGTAAATGGAATAAATATTTGTTATGAGATACATGCTGATGGTTATCCCGTAATATTGATTCATGGATTTGGTGGAAAAAAAGAGAATAGTTCAGTCATAACTATTAAAAAAGTAGAATGAAAATAAGTTTAATTATAAATTGATTTTAAGAATAATAATAATATCTTTAATTAACGACTTGTAATATATAGTATTTAGGGAAAGCTTTTGATAGAAAAAAGAGTGTTAGTTCAAAGTACCACTGGAAGTGATCTTCATGGGATCCATTATTTGTACAGTAAAGAATCAAAAAAAACATCAATTCTAATAATGTGTCATGGTTTTACAGGAGATAAATATGATTATGGCCATTTTCCTGAATTAGCTAAAACTTGTAATAAAGAGGGAATCGATGGACTAATTTTTGATTTTACGGGCTCTGGAGAAAATGAGAGAGTACCCATAACATTATTCAAACAAATTGATGATTTAGAATCAGTATATAAATGGGTGCAAAATCAAGGTTATGGAAGCATTGCTGTATTGGGATTATCATTCGGAGGTCTTACTGCACTAGGAGCTAATTTACCCGGAATCAAAACATACATTTTTTGGGCACCAGTTTTATTTCTTCATACTACTGATGATCAAACCGACTGGTTTAAGGATTTAAACAAAGGTCCCGTAGAAATTCCATCAACTATAGAGGGAATGCCTGTAATCATCGATTTAAGTTTTATGACAGATTTTGCAAAGTTTCGAGTAAAATCTCATTTAAAGAAGTTGGATTACCCCGTATTAATTGTACAAGGAACTTCTGATGAAAAAGTGCCTTATGAATTAACAAGAAAAGCATTCAATTTTATACCAAATAAAAATAAAAACAAGCTTGTAGAAATAGAAAATGCTCCTCATGACTTAGAAGGGGAACATCTAAAAGAATTCATAAAGCATACAATTGATTGGTTGAAATTCCATTTAGGTGGAAATTGATTAATTATATTTCGCTTTCAATGATTTTTGGTGTGTTCAATCTTAAATAGTTTTTGTGCTATAAGATATCTCATTAAGAATAATATTTCGCAAATAGTACTTTAATTATACTAGAAAATGTCGGACACGATTCCCCCTTTGAAAAAGCACCGGAAGTTAATCAACATATAATAGATTTTCTAAAAAAATAGAATCAATTAAAAGTGGAAATGAATAATATGCAAAATGAAATTATAGAACCATCCGATTTGTTAGATGAGAATGGGAAATTAATTCAAAAAGGCTGGGCTCGAAAGTTAATTTTAAATTATAATAGAGAGAATATAAAAGCCGGATGGCACAGAATAAAAGAGTGGGATTATTATGCGATTCTACATCCTGATTTCGGCATTTCATTAGTTGTTGCAGATGTAGGATATCTTGGTTTAACTACAGTTGCTTGGCTCGATTTTGTAGAAAAAACATATACATCAGAAGACCAATTAAAATTATTTACTAGGGGAAAATTAGATTTGCCAAGAACTTCTGAATCTGGAGATATCAACTTCTCAAGTAAAAAAATAAATGTAAATTTTGAAAGGAGAGGTAGTAATCGCATTTTGTCAGTCGATTATCCAGGATTTATGAAGGGTAAAGGAATTAAGGGTGAAATAACACTTTTTCAAGACCCAAATATGGATACAATGGTAATTGCAACACCCTTTAAAGAAAAAGAGACTAGGTTTTATTACAACCAAAAAATAAATTGCATGCCTGCAAAGGGAACAATACCACTCGGGGAAAACAATTATGAATTTACAGAAGATAAATGTTTTGGTGTTCTGGATTGGGGTCGAGGGGTCTGGACGTATAAAAATAGATGGTATTGGGGTTCTGCTTCGGGGTTATTGGAAGGAGTCCCGATTGGATGGAATATTGGATATGGATTTGGTGATACATCAGCTGCAAGCGAAAATTTAATATTCTATGATGGCAAGGGACATAAATTTGATCAAGTTACTTTCCATATTGACTCAAATGATTACTTAAAACCATGGAAATTTACAAGCAATGATGGACGTTTTGAGATGGATTTTGAACCAATACTCGATCGGACAAATAAGATGAATTTTTTAATTTTAAAAACAGAACCTCATCAAGTTTTTGGTTTTTATACAGGGGACATAGTTCTTGATGATGGAACAAAACTTCATGTCGATCGAATGTTAGGGTTTGCAGAAGAAGTTTTCAATAAATGGTAAGGAAAAATTGTAATGATTTAAGCTTTTAGAGATTTTTGATTCTTCAATTTTTTTCGCATTATTCTTTTAAATTCTTTGAAATTCCCAGAACCACCTTGCCCACCAATAAATGTTGGTAAATAAAAATCTAATTTAATTTTATTTAAAGAGACAATAGTTATAAACAATCCTTTAACATCAAATCGCTTGTAAATATAAGGTAAAAATTTTACATCTTCAAAAAAATCCATTACAACATTCTTTCTTGCACCTTGAATCTTTTTATATATGGATATCCATTTCTCATGGTATTTAGGTTCCGCTCCTGCCCCAGGAACCCATTGGATCCCGGTTATTGACGGAATTGCTAATATATCATTTAAGTGGGTAAGTGCAAGGGGACCATCTAAATGATAAATTGCATAATCCAAATGCTCAGCTTGAGTAATTATATCTGGTAAAGCAAATTGTTTAAACCATTTGGGGGATAACATTACACTAAAATCACATTGAATAGGATACCAACGTTTAGGACACCATATATTCATCCAACTATTGCATCCATCTCCATATTGTTCGATAATTGTTTGGAGATCATCATAAATTTTTAAGGTTTTTTCTAGAATTATAGCCCGACAAGTATCAATAATATTTGGACTACGTTTCATAGCAAGTATTAAATTTTCAGGTCTCAAAAAGGAGGATAGAATATCTAAAATACCTCCAAGATCGGTCATTGTAATAGAATAATCCTTACCTGCTCGTTTAGCCGCGTATTCTGTGATTCTGATAAGTCGGGCATACCATGGATTATTCATATTGATTTGAACGCTTTCCAGTAAAGGGACGATTTCTTCAATAGAAGTAGTTTTATTAAACCATACGGTTTGAGACATAAACTTAGGTTCAATACCAAAAATTGATGCCATAATTCCAGCTCCATAATTAGGAAAAAATGTAGGAATAGCATCTCCCCCAAAATATAATTTTTTTGATACTTTTTCAAAATCATCTAAACAAGGACCGATATCATCCCAATTTTTTGCTAAACACCAAGGAATAAAATATTCAATTATTTCCTCAACTAAAAATTTTTCATTTAATCGAGGATGCCAATAACCAATACAAGGACGATCAAGTATTTCATGATCCCACCATGCTTTTAAGCGTTCCTTAGCTTCATTAATATCTTCTTTAAAAATACTCATCTTTCCTCATAAAATTTATACATATTCTATAGTTCCAGGAGGTTTTGGAGTAACATCATAATATACATATTTTGTTTCAGAAATTTCAAGTAATTTATTTTTAATCTGATTTATCAAATCTATTGGCAAATTTGTAACGCTTGCTGTTCTTGCGTCTTTACTGTTAATACTTCGGATTATTACATCATACCGTCCTTTTTGATTGCAACCAAGTTCAAAAAACATTCTAGCATATCCTTTAATTTGCGCTGCTATCTTTGTAAGTTTTTTATAATCCCAATTTCCCTTTACACATAATGGAACTTCATAAGATCTTTTACCATCAACTATCCCAGTGACTTTTTTATTAAGAACATCTTCACTAATTGCTGCAAACGCTTGGAATGGTTCTTGTTCTCCAATTTCGTTAATTATCATTGATTTCCCATATTTTTCTACATAATAATTATCAACACGAGTTTCTACAATGTCATGAACCTTTTTTTCAAAGTCTAAATTATCAAGAGTTACTGGCCCTATAATTCTTGCTGAAAGTGCAGGTCCAGGAAATGCTTTCCGATATATTATTTCTTGAGACATATTAAGATATTCAAGAACCTTTCGAACTTCTGGTTTCGTTAGACTGGCTACGGGCTGAATAGTTGCATCAACATCGTATTCAATTTCCACATTATGCTGACTTTTTATAAATCCTTTGATATTTTTTTTTTTCAATACATTCTCTTCTTCTATAGACATTGTTTCTTTTAAGTCTGTGATTTTTACTCCAAAACTTTCTTCAATATCTGGAAGAATAGTACCATCGGCGAGTAAATCGCAATTCTCCTTATCTATAACTTTACTTATGGTCTCTGAGTATGCATTTTTGAATAACTTTCTTTTTACTTCTGCATCGCCCTTACCTATAATTTTAGGGAGAAATTTCTCCCGAATATCTAAAATAATTGTATCAGGAAAAGTTTTCTTAATATACTCTCTTTCTTCTACGCCTTTAATTATTCTCATTAGTCCATGATCAATAAAGACTGGAATCACATTGATTTTCGCTTTTTTAAGTAGAAGATATGTGGCGGAACTATCGACCCCTCCAGATAGTGCGCAAAAGACTTTTTTTTCCTTTGCATGTTTTTGTAAAAATTGAACAGCAGCATCTACAAAATTCTCAGGTTCGTGAGGTGCATTTATTAAGCGATGGTTTAACATAGCGTATTTAATGATGTAAGATTTAATTAACTTTTGGATTATCATTAAAAAAATTATTAAAATTTTATGGAGAATCTAAGCTAAGTAAACAATTTTATTTTAAATTAATCTATTAACATTGAATCGGGTAAAATCCATACTGGTGGATCTTTTCGAAGTCCTTTTTTTTTTAAAGATTCAATTTTTCTCTTATAATTTTTATAAAAATCCTGTCCTAATAAGCAAATTCCTTCATCTATTGCATCTAAGATCAATACAATGCCTTCAATAAACATTGTATCGAACTCTTTAGGAGTATAACAAAAAGCGTCCAAACCAAGTTTACGGTTATGTTTCTCGTAAATTATACTAGAACGATTAATAAATTTCTCTTTAAAATCTCCTATAAATATTAAATCTATGTCGCTATGAGGTAGAAAATCCTCTCTAACTCGAGATCCAAATAAGATTACACAATCTAAGGAGATAGAATGTTTAATTTCTTTAATAAAATTGCTAAGATAATTTATTACATCTTCATTTTTTACAATTTTTTTTGAAATAATTCATCTCCTCTTCTACATAATTAATAATTCTTTCTGCTTGTTTTATGTAATGTTGAGCTTCTTCCTTATTATATGCTTTATGAGGTACAATTCCTGGCAATGAATCTGGATATCTGGTTGTAATATATTGTTTATCAAGACTGAGTGCTTCCTTTTCTACGCTACTAATTTGGCGATTTTTTATTTCCTTATATTTTTCCAATAAAGTAGTTATTGAGTGCCCCCATCCATTTAAATTACAAGAAAATAATAATGCTTTTACTGCCTTTTCTGATGCTTGTTGAGAATGAAACACAGCGGTATTATATCTTTGATTTTTCAACAATATTTTTGCATTCTCAAGATCCCAATACGCGTCATTAAGCCAATTTTCTACTATTTTCTTCATGAAATCTCTTTTTATTTTGATCTAGTTCCTTTTAAACTAAATAATAATAATCGCATATATAATATAACTTTATTATATAAGTAAAGATAAAAAAAGAATGAATTAAAGTTCTGATTAAAAGGGTAGATTATTTAATCTTTTATTCAAATCTTTAAATTATATCAAATTTCCCTTCTACAATATTAATATTTGTATCACTGTATCCAGGTTGGCACCCACCTACAGTTATAAATATTTCACCTGGCTGAATAATCTGTTCTCCATTCTCATTAAATATTGAAAACTGCTCTGGTAAAAGTATAAATGAAACCGTTTTTCTCTCTCCTTTTTTGAGGGTAATTCTTTTAAAACTTTGAAGTTCTCGAATTGGAGCTTCAGATGAGATCGATCCTTTATTCAAGTAGAGTTGTACAACTTCATCACCTAATCGGTCTCCAATATTTTCTATATCTGCACTAATAGTGATTTTTTCATCAATTTTCACTTTACTTGGAGAAATCTGGAGATTGCTATATTTGAATTTCGTATAACTAAGACCAAAACCGAAAGAAAATAATGGTTCATCTTTAAAATATCGATATGTTCTCCCTACCATACTATAATCGCGAAAGCCGGGTATTTGGTTGATTGATTTATAAAAAGTCACGGGTAACCTTCCTGCGGGGTTATAGTCTCCAAAAATCACATCAACTAAAGCTGTACCACCTTCTTCGCCAGGATACCATGTTTCTATAATGGCAGGAATATTTTCTTTCGCAAAATTCACAGATAATGCACTACCACTAGTTAATATTAGGATAATTGGTTTGCCGATATTGTGTATTTCCTTTAAAAGTTCTTCTTGAATTTCTGGTAAATTTAAATGGATTCGATCTCCTCTTAAATCTGATTCTACTGCCTGACCTTCTTCACTTTCAATGCGTGGTGATATACCCAATACCATAATAACTACATCGGATTTTTTAGAAATCTCAATTGCCTCATTAAAACCATCTGTAGATTTTTCTTTAAGAGGACATCCTTTTGCATAATAGACTTCAGTCTCAGGTGACGCAACATTTTTAATTCCTTGAAGAGGTGTCGTGTATTTAGATGGAATACCATTATAATTCCCAAGGAGTACATCTAAATTATCAGCATTAGGTCCAATTATGGCTATTGATTTAATATTTTTGTTTAAGGGAAGTATATTATTTTCATTTTTCAATAACACAATCGATTCTCTTGCCGCTTTTCGAGCAAGATCCTTATGTTTTTCACAGTCATTCACTTCCAAAGGTATTTGTGCATATGGAACAATCTCTGGTGGATCAAACATGCCGAGCCTAAATCGTGCGTTAAAGAGGCGTTTAATTGATTTATCAATGATATCTTCTGTAAGTAATGCTTTTTCTACCGCTCCCTTTATCCAATCCCATACAATCCTTTTACTTCGTTTGGTTCCAATCCCAATGCAGCAAAAAAGGTCACAACCCCCATTAAGTGCCATTGCCACCGCTTCCTCGGGAGAGACGACAACTTTATGAAACTTAAAAATATCTGAAATTGCACCACAATCAGAAACAACATATCCATCAAAATTCCATTTTTTGCGCAAAATATCCTCTAATAATAATTTACTTCCACAACATGGTTCTCCATTGACTCTATTATAGGCTCCCATAATAGAAAAGGCTTTACCTTCTTGTATACAAGCTTTAAAAGCGGGGATATATGTTTCATAGAGATCCTTTTGACTAATTTTTGCGTCAAAATGATGACGCTCCGATTCCAACCCACTATAAGCAACATAATGCTTAGGTGTTGCAACTAATTTCAAATATTTCGGATCATTTCCTTGGAGCCCTTTAATAAAAATTACTCCCATCCTTGACGTGAGATAAGGATCTTCGCCATAAGTCTCTTGACCTCGCCCCCATCGAGGATCTCTGAAAATATTTATATTCGGACTCCAAAAAGTAAGACCTTGAAATATTTTTCTTTGGTTTTTTCTTACTGCTTCATGATGTTTGGCTCTAGCTTCATCAGATATAGCTGTTGCCACCTGACCCATTAATTGAGTGTTCCAAGTAGCTGCTAAACCAATTGCCTGAGGAAATACAGTTGCAGTCCCAGAAAAACCAACTCCGTGCAGACATTCATTCCACCAGTTATATTTAGGTATTTTCAGCCGGTCAATTTCTGGAGCATCGTTTAATAACTGTGAAATCTTTTCATCAAGGGTCATTCTTGCTACTAAATCTTCCACTCTCTTTTCAATAGGTTGAGTATAATCAAGGTAAAGTGCTTTATTCATTTCATTCTTTTTTTCCATAAATTTTTTCACTAAAAATATTTGTATAAATATGCGAGCTATATCTAATTTCAGTTTAGAAATAAATTTTTTAAATTTTTATTTGTTAATTAAACATTTCCATAAAAGCCCCGAGTCTTGTTTTCACTTGTTCGATGTTTTCTCCAATTTTATTGAAAGTTAAAGCAGTAGTAGGAATCTCAAGCTCTGATCTAACTTTTTCTCGTAGCATAGTATATGGATTTGAAATTGAGTGGCATCCAAAGAGTTGGATAAATATTAAGCCGTCGACATTCATTTTCCTTGCAACTCTAATATAAGAATCGGTCAGGGCATTATTATCACAACCAACGCCCTTTGTTGTAATGTCCATCAGGTATTTAGCATAATTTTCCGCTGGATCAGAATAAGTATTAACCTCAACATTTTCCAAAGCCCCTAATATTTCCCAATCAGCATAAAGAAGTCGACCTCCCATTCTATATATTAAATTGTGAGATTCTGGTTCCCAACCTCCAAACATGGGAGTTAAAAGAATTCTGGGTAGATTTGACACATCCTTTCCAATTTTGTTTTTTATTCTTTCTTTCATTTCTTTGACAAGATTTCTAAAATTATTCAAATATGTCTCAGCATTAGAATTAAAATCCTGAAATGATATGCTCAAAAGGGCGAGAATTTCAGAAAAGGTAGCAGGGTTGCAAGGGTAAAAATCAGAATTACTTATTTCATAAATAATTTCTCTGTACAATTCTCTACATTCGTTACTTATTCTAAACTGTTTTCTAAGGTCATTATCTGTGATCGTATTTCCAGTTAATTTTTCTAATTGGACAATAGTATCTTTTACGTTTTCCGTGCAAATTTCCAAAGAATTACCAATATTTCTTGGGGGAATGTCTAACCAGATTAAATTATCACTAAATCGCTTTAATGATTCATAATATTTGTTAAAGGCACTACACCTTATTATAACATTTAAGTTTGCGTCTAAATTGTTATGTCTTGATGAATGCATGCCATAAAGCGATTTAATTCCATAACAAAAGTCATTGGAAACCCCTTCTTCAATCCCTAAGTCATACATTTTATTATATTTATAGTTTAGTGAGTTAATCACGTCATCTATTATTCCGTCAAAGACTTTAAGAAAATCAAATTTTCTTATAAATCCTAAAAAATTCGAGACTGCCTTCCAACCAAAAAGACCTGATGCCGAATTTAATGCCTCTAAATATATATTAACTTTAAATTTCTCCAATCTTATCGGAAAAATAGGAATTGCTTTTGCTGCAAATACTAAGTCACTAAAGGGGAACACAACTGAAATTAATTTCTTTCCTTTTCTATTAGATTTAATGTTGAATTTCTGTCCGGAATGCAAAAAATCATAAGACATTTTTAACATTGAAGTAAAATTTATAACATCATCCGTCATTAAACTCATTTAAATCATCTCCAAAAATGCTTCAATTCTTGTTGATAATTGTCCATGTGAGGCTCTTGAGTAATCCCTCTCAATATTTAGCACAAAATAATTTTTTGCTTGTAATTTCTCTTTTAATTGCTCTCTTGGTAAGCTCATATGGTCGCAGAATTTAATTATATGATTAATTACACCGATATTACTTATTCCCAATTTTTCTTTAAGGTTATTTATGATTGAAACGATTTTTTTAATTTTATATTCCATAAAATTTGGGACTACATGATCAGTATAAGTATTTCTCTTAAACATCTCTGTTAAAATATCAAATGGATCGTTTTCTTTTTGTTGATCTAACCAATTATCCTCTAATGTTTGTGAGAAATAAACATCTCCAACCCATGTATCTAGAAATATGACATTACCGCCTCCTTCCTCTATAATCTCTATTAAATCATCACCAAGAAATATCGAACATCCCGTTAAAATAACATTTTTCTTATTATTGATTTTGATTTGGCTAGCGTTATTAACATTAAAATTTCTCAATTCCAATATTTTTGGTCCATATAATAATGCTTTTTGGTATAATTCCAACTTATCTGAGCCAGAAATTTCTAAATATTTTATTTTTGATATTTTTTTACGGAATTTATTATATTTTTCAATACTATTGATAATATCTTCATTTGAAATGGAAGATCCTCTAATTTCTTCCAACTTTTTCTTAAATTCTATTAACTCTAATCTATAATATTTCAGTCCGTTTTCTGATAAAATATAAGGAACATAAAAATCAATTCTTGGAATATCAAAATATTTACAAATTATTTCTGAAGAACAAATATCAGAAACGCAGTGATTAGATACAATAAAAAAGTCGATTAAATCAAGAAATCGATATTTATTCGGCTTTACTGAAAATAAGCCTATAGTACTAAGAGCGAAACTACAAGTTGATGTCGGCAAATAATCCGCGCCTTTATCCATTAATTCGTCGTTTCCCGAAAAGATCAATCCCAATGGAATAAATCCAGCAGCGTCGATAAGTTCTTCAGGAATATTGTCATGAGACATGTATGCAATTATTTTTTTGCCATTTTCCTTCTCTTGTTTCAAGGATTCATAGTACTCAAGAAAAAATTCTAAATCTACCATTTGAATTATAAAATTAAGTTCAATAAAAAAGGTTTTTGAAAATAAAATGAATATGAAAAGTATGCAATTAATTATTTTAATTTAAGAACTAATTCTGCAAAATATTCAAAATCTCGATTATATGTCTTTTCTGCTTCTAGTGAAATTTTGGCAAACACACAGCCCGGTAATTGATTATATTTAAGATGATATTCTATGCATTCACAACATCGAAAAGCGATTTCCTATTATTATGGTCGGAAGAAAAGCAGATCTCATTCAGAAACGGGCAATTCAGAGCGAAGACGCTATTGAGATAGCAAAAAAACAAAAATTTATTGGGTTTATTGAATGTTCCTCCAAAACATGAGAAAATGTAGAAAAAATATTTATTACATTAACTAATACAATAATGAAAGAAGCAGGTTTAATCCAAGATAATATTTTGTTATAAATTCTTTTCTAAATCAGAAAAATTAAACTAATAATGGATGTTATTCGTATTATTAAGATTTATTCCATCGATAATTAAAAAAAAGAAAAAAAATTGGTTATTATTTATTCCTCCGCTTGAAAGAAAATTCTAAAACATAAGATTTACTAGAAGTATTTAATAGCGAGTAAGATATCTTCTTTTGTAATTTTCTTCCTCTTCGAATGTTTTGTTAACTTCAAAGCGGTTTCAGTTATTGATTTACTGGCAACACCCAACCAATCGATTAATTCATCAACAGCGTCGCGTGCAACGATTGTAGCACCAACGTTTTTCATTAATCGGCGGATGGGGCTCCATGAAAAGTATTCTGCCATAATTTTTCACACTTTTTTATTTTTTTTATTAATTTTTTATTTTATATTTATATAAAAATTTGTGTTTGAATTAATATATTCTCTTCAAATATTTAAAGATTTTGGTGTGTATTGAAAAATAGTAAAAAAAAAGTGAGAAAAATTGAAATATTTTTGTCGAGTCATGGAATTTGTTAATCTGGTAAGAGATAATTTTTTTAATTAAATTTCATCAGCTGACCAAAATTTGTAACCAATTAATAATATTTGTAATGATTTTTATATATTTTTTATTAATGGGATTAAATTTTAGAATTAAAGTAGGTTTTTATAAAAATGTGAGATAGAATATTAGAAAAAATATTAAAAGATATAAGAAAACTTTTACTATTTGCTAAGTAGATTTATAATTTATTTGGTAAAATTTATTTTAATCTAAATCAAATTCAACTATTATGATAAATCCAAAAGATTTTTTGGAATTTCTAAAGAGAAGAAGAAGTATAAGAATGTTTCAGAATAAGATGATTCCAGATGATGAAATTGAAATGATTTTAGAAGCAGCAAGATGGACACCCAGCGCTTCAAATAGACAGCCATGGCAATTTATAGTTATAAAGGATAAGGAATTGTTAAAAACTCTTTCAAAAATAACGATTTATGG
The DNA here is from genome assembly GCA_019058015.1 of Promethearchaeota archaeon. Lineage (GTDB taxonomy): Archaea > Asgardarchaeota > Lokiarchaeia > Sigyniarchaeales > SOKP01 > 6H3-1. Next base: position 18,676 of record JAHLWH010000265.1, read on the forward strand.
GTATTTTATAGCGCAAGCACCAGTAGCCATTGCTATTGTGGGTAAGATTTCAGAAAGTCCAAACTGGTATATTCAAGATACTACACTGGCTTCAATGAGTATAATGCTTATGGCTTGGTCTCTAGGTATTGGAACATGTTGGATTGGCAGTTTAGATCGAGAAAAGACTAAAGAATTGTTAAACATAGGCAAAAAGGACTATTTACTTACAGTATTACCATTGGGTTATATTAAAGGAGATATTCCTAAACCTACACCGCGTAAGGAATTAAAAGAAATAAAAAAAGAAATTTAAAAATTTTTTATTAATAATCTGAATTAAAACATATCTTTTTGAATAGAATTTTCAATTTCTTTATTAATATCATCAGTTGGTTTTTTGACACATCCTATTTCTGCTATTACCTGAAGTCCTGTTGGACTTACTATTTCCTTTATATCGTTACAAATCTTTGGTGGACTATTTGGATCAGCACCTGTCCCAAATACGATAAGTTTTTTGCCTTGTAGATTCAATTGGTTAACTTTTTTAAGAATTTTTTAAAAGTCCTCGCCATTTGACCAGCATGAGTTGGAGAACCCAATCCTATGATTCCAAAATCTTTAATAGAATCAATTGATTTGAATTCTTTATCCCGATAAATCTCCACCGAAACCTCCAGATCTTCCAATCTTTTCATAATTTTTTCTGCTAATAATTTTGTGTTACCAGATCGTGTATCATAGATAATGATTGCATTTGACATTATTCATCACTCTCTTAAAATAATGTAATATAATATCTGGAAGAACTTAAATAACTTTTTTATTATTTAAAAAGGGAATTAAAAAATACTTAAAATTTCTTAAGTTCCATAACAAATAATCTTTTATTTTTAATGATTCCGGAATTTCTATAGGTTTAAGATAAAAATTCTTTTATAACTTCTTTGAATTCCTTGAGGTTTAATGGTTTTGAGAGCGATTTATTAAAACCAGCCCTAGCAAATATGGATTCCCTATTACCTTCAACTGGAGAAGAAGAGGCGGCAATAATTGG
>JAHLWH010000023.1 GCA_019058015.1 Promethearchaeota archaeon
AATCTTATATTCTCCGTTAAATACAACCTACTCTACTGGTACAATTCTCATAAATGTGTCGAGCGCTGCTCTTGATGTTGATAGTTATTGGTATTTGATTTATGGTTTGTTAAATGGTGGCTTGATGGTTGATCCAAACGGGGTAATAATTGAAGATGGGTTGGCTACACTTAATTTAGAAGATGGATATTATTTAATCACAATTTTTGCCAATGATACTGAAGGAAATATTAATGAAGTATCTGTTCATTTCACAGTTGCAATTGATGAAATGATTATTACACCTCCCTTATTTTGGATGTTGGTTGTTATTGGTTCTACAATTGGAGCTGGTGCTTTGGTTTCGGTGGTGATTATTAAAAGGAGAAAATCCAAGGCTCAAAAGTATCACCATGATAAAATATTTAAAAAACAAAAAGGTGGCATCTTGATATTTCAAGATAAATTAGAGAAATTAGAGAAAGATTTAGAAGAAAAATTAACTGGTCTTGAAGCACCGCCCACCCCACCACACAAAAGGGACTTAAATAAGAAAAACCTTTCAGAAACAGATATATAAAAGAACTTAAGTCAGAGATTTCAGAAAAGTCAGTTAATCAAGAAACAAAAAAAGATGAATTAGAGGAATAAATACAAAATTGAATATTTTTTTTAAACTCAAATCTTTAAAATAAAGATTTAAAAGATTATAATTTATTTTTCATCAATATGTTGTTTTCAAAGAAAAGCAAAAAGTATAAAATAGTGAATATTAGCATAATATATGGAATGGAAGAAAGCAGATATCATTTTTTTGATACTTTTAGTTATTATTACTATTTTTTCTATTGATTTAATTCTCTTTCCAGAACATAGAGAATTGATTGAAAATATTTCAAGTAAGGAGCCCTTTCAGACTATAGAATCCGCTCTAATTATAACTTTTACGATTTGTGTGATAGGAAACCTCTTACCTGTTCCAACCCCGTATACATGGGTAGTATGTTATGGAAGTGCTCCTTTTATCGAGTTAAATATTTTCTTACCTATTTTGTTTGGAACTATCGCATCTCTTGGTTGTTTGGTGGGAGAAATGGGTGGCTATATTGTAGGACGAGGAACCGCTGAATTTATCGATATAGAAAGCAAGGACACTCTAACAGGATTAAGGCGATATTTAGTAGAACATCCAAAAGTAGCACCACTTATGATATTTCTATTTGGCCTTACACCACTTAATGATGATATACTGATCGTTCCATTAGGCTTAATAAAATATTCCGCCAAAAAGACAATATTTTTCTGCTGGTTAGGTAAATTAGGATTGATGTTAATATTTGCATATGATCCTTTTAGTATATGTGGATATTTGGGAGGAGAAAATTGGATTCTTAGCATTTTAAGCTTGTATGGAATAATAATTCTAGTATATCTTCTTATTAGGGTAAATTTTTTGAAGTTATTTAAGAAAAAATAAAGCTTTTAATTCGAGAAATCATACTTCAATAATTTTTTTCATTACTTAATTTTCTAATTCAATTAATTTAAAATTAGTTGAATCAATAATCTTTCTAATATTTTTATTAAAATTAGTAGAAATTTTTAATAACAATGATCGCATTTGATAAGAATCTTAATTTAGATTTTCCAAAGGAATAATGGACTTATATTTTGAATTACAAAAAAGATTATTCTTATTTCTTATTTGCATAAAATCGCTCATTATTTTTATCGCTTTTAGATTTACCCTTGAATTTAAAAAACAATCCCAAATATATGGGAAATTTTTAAAATCAGTTTAATAATAATATGAAAAGAGTCATAAGGTTTAAATATTAATTTATGAATTAATTTGTTATTTATTTAAATAGTTATTTATATAAAAATATAAAAAGATCAAGGTGGTAAAAAAATGGAAGTACCAATAATAGATAAACCTGTATTTTATCCAAACTTTATAGAAAATTATGGAAAAATTAAGTTTGCTGAGAACGATAATTTATGGGTAAATGATTTTTATGATTCCTTTGTAAATTATTTTTTTAAAGAGTAAATAAGTGAGTTAATAGCTTTTTTAATTTTTTTATAATTTTTTTCTTCAGAAATTTTTATGAAATTGTTTTTAAGTAGATATATCTAATTAATAAATAATTCTGAGAAAATATCATTTTAAATGATAACATCAATGAGTCTGAAATCCTTAGATGTGTCAATGACCGGCATAACTGCTGCCTTATATATTGTTTTAGGGTATTTATTTCAGCCAATTTCATTTTTTGAAATACAATTTAGAATAGCTGAAGTTATAGTTGGGATGTGCATTTTATTTCCGATACCAGGGCTAATTGGCAAAATTATTGGTGTGTTTTTTGTCAATATGACTTCTCCTTTTGTACCCCTTGATTTTATAAGTTGTATTGTGAATATTCCTGCTTTATATTGCATTATTTTATTTAAAAAACTTGGGAAAGATGGAAAGCTGATACGATATATTGGTGGAATATTTTATGCTTTATTTATTTCAGTTTATGTAGCATGGCTTATAGGATATTGGTATAGTCTACCTATTGAACTTTTTCCTCTGAATTTTTTGTATGTATTCATATCTGAAGTAATATTAGCAACGTTGGGCATTTATATTTTCTCGATTATTGAAAAAAGAGTATATTTTCAAGGAGATAGACCGTCTCAAGATTAATATTTAAATGAAGACCTCATTAATAATATCTTCAATAGGCTTGAATACATTCAAATTGCCATCCCATGTTCTTAAAACGTTAAAATATATTTTTTCTATTTTTTGGACAAAATTTTTTAAAGTGATTCGAATTGATTCAAGATCTTCTTCACAAACTAGCACTCCAATAATATATTTTCCCGGCTGGAAGATCATGGTTTTTCCTTCTTTTTCAATAATAGAGAGATCCTTTTTTTCAGTGATTGATTCTAATATGATTTGAACACTTGATAAAGCCCCCGAAGCTACAATTTCATCAAAAGATTCCCTTTTTTCTCGAAAGTGTTTAGAATATAGACAGAGTCCAGATTGCATAATTATATAAATAGAATCAATTTTTTCTCTCCAAAAATATTCAGTTATTGATGATATAGAGAGAAAGTATAGAGAAAGAAATATCAACCCGATTATTTGAAAGACAGCACCTATTAATCTCCCAACCAAACCAAATAGATTTAGTATTACATCCGTGGTTAATGCATAACCAATATTGAGTAAAAAAAACCCACTATATAATTCAAATAAGTGCCATTTAAAGTTTTTCAAGACTTTTTTTATTTGCTTGCTAGTACTAACTTTTATCATATAGTAGAAGAAAAATATAATATAGATTATCCAAGAGAAAAAAAATGAGAATGTTTTTGTAAATACTGATTCAATAAAAAAACAGATAACAAAGAGAATCATGAATACTATAAAAATAAAGGTAAATAGAAATTTTTTAAAAAAGATTTGAAATTTTTCCATATTATAGATAAATAATAGTCCGAATATCATTTGTACAAAATAGGCAAAATTTAATAATATAAGCCGTATATGTGAATCTTCAACATAATAATCTGAAATAATATAAATCACACACATAAAAAAATAGCCAAAACAAAAACAGCTAAAAGCCATCTCTTGCAAATTTGATATTTCTTCTTTTTTATTTTTATATTTTGTCCAAAAAAGAATACCAAATTCAAGAGCAAAAAAAATTACTATCACTTCCATAATCAATAAAGGTTCTTGTAATGGCCCTTGAATTGGAAAAAAATCTTGATCAAACATAATAAACATTAAAATAATGTTCTAATTCATTTTTAAAATATTTTTCATAATTGTATCAAAACTGGAAAATATCCTTTCTGTACTACTTCCATCTAAAAATTCTAAAATGGGGATTACATGTTTATACATCCATTGAAATTGATTTTTAATGGTTGTTAAAAAATATTTACTGCTATCCATTTCTCCTTTAACCAATAAAATAAAAAAAATATTAGAAATGGGCTCTTCTCCATATTCTAAAAGAATTGAAAATCCCCCTTGTTTAATTTTTTGAATTTTTTTATCTTTTGTTTCTGCAACAGCAGTAAAGATTTCAATAATTCCAATCATTCCATGTGATATTAATTTTATACTTTCATTAATATTTATGAGAGATTTTTTTGAATTATCAATATCTTCTGTGTATGTTATGAAATTATACGAATATAGTTTTTTAAGTGTTTTTCGATTTATAATAAAAAGGCTTATTAGGTTTTGTTTCCAAAAAAATTCAAGAAAAACTGGAAATCTTAATGCTCCCAATAATAAAATTATTAATCCTAAACTTAGTGTGGTAATAAATGGTATAGCAATAATAGGGTTTTGTATTTGAGTTTCAAGATCACTTACTGGTAAAAATCCAATAATTATCGCTGAAATAATTATTAATGCTCCTAAAAATATAATCTTCAATCTTTTTTTTATATTACCACTCGATAATCTAATTAAGTTAAGTTGGAAAATTAGAAAAAATAGAAAATCTATAGATAGGAAAATAATAGCAAAATGAAATTCAGTAGTTGCTGGTTTAAATATAAAAATTGAAATAAATGGAAAAATATTCATAAATATCAATATTTTTGTTAATGTAGGGTTAATTATTTCTTTATACACTTTTGAGGAAATATGATATAGAATTAATACGCTTGCGATTAATACCAGTAAATAAACCATCCTTGCAAAAATATCTTTGATAAAAATGTTAATAATATAAAAATCGTTAATTATATCAAATAAACACCCGGTTATTGACAAGCCAAAAAATATTCCATAATATAGTAAAATCTTATTTAATTCTATTTTTCTTTCTCGATGTCTATAATAATAATAAAGAAAATAGAAGGACATTTGATATCCAATAATAAATGATATAAAAATAAAGGACAAATAAAATGCTCTTAGTTCTATGGTCATAAACTCTAATTACTCGATTTTTTAAAAAATTATACTAATTATTTTATTATAAAACTAAAATTTTTTTAAATCAAATTTGAAATGGGGGTGAATTCTAGATCTAATAAGATCTTGAAATTTTTTTTCTTAACCTGCTAATAGATATAAAACTACTATAGATAAATAAAATTATTTGAAAAATAAATAATTATTTAATTAACAATGAACATTAACTTTTTTCTATGCATAGTATTTTATTATGAAATCCATTAAGTATAACTTAATATTACAATTCGAATTTCATTAGGTATATATATTGTAGAAAATATATTAATAAATTATAATTTTTGACAAGAAAAAATTTAGTGTTGGTAAAAATGAGTAATAATAATTCTTTTGTAAATTATGTCACTTCAGGTGGAATAATTCTTTTCTTTTTTACAGTATTAGTTGCATTATTTGCATGGATTACATATGGAACAATAGAAGGAGTGTTGGGATCACTTGCATATATTATTGTAGGTATGTTGAATATTTTTCCATGGATAATACCTTTTGCGGGAATTCCATTGGGGATTTTAGATATTCTTGGGTTTTTTGGACAGGGGATGTATAGTTTAACATTAAATTTAGCGCATCTCAATCATAGTTGGATGCCTTTTTTATGGTATTGGGTTGTATCTATTATTGCTAGTATAATCGATATAGTATTTATATTGCTCATAATTTCATGGCTAAGAGGATTAAAATATAGAAAAAAAGAGCCAAAAACAAATATTGCATTAATCAATTGTAATATTATTGATGGAAACCGCGATAGTGAAGTAATTAATGATGGAGTAATACTAATTAAAAATAGAGTAGAAGAAAACGAAACGCCAGGTTTAATTATTAGTGTTGGAAAAAAGGATGCAATTGAAATACCAGAGGATTATAAAAAAATAGATCTTAAAGATGCCTATGTGCTTCCTGGATTAATTAATGCCCATTGTCATCTATCTGGTAGTGGAAAACCAATGAAAATAATGAATCTTAGTGATAATATATTGAGCATTTTAATGAAACTATTTAAAACACCTTTAGGAAAGATTTTTTTTATTAAAATGATGAGAAAAAATGTTTTAAACGCTTTAAATGCCGGTGTAACAACGCTTAGGTCATTAAGTGATCCTTTTTATTTAGATATAAAATTAAGAAAGAAAATTGAAAAGGGAAAATTTGTTGGGCCTAGATTAATTTGTGCTGGTCAAGGAATTTGTATTACCGGTGGTCATGGAGCTATAATGGGTTATGTTGCAGATTCAATACCTGAAATAAGGAAATGCATAAGAAAAAACCTTCGAAAAGAAGTTGATTGTATAAAAATTCTTTCTACCGGAGGGGTTATGGATGCTAGAAAAGTGGGAGAGGCTGGAAGACCTCAGATGACTGTCGAGGAAATTGAGACCGCTTGTTTTGAAGCTCACCGAGGAGATTTATTAATCGCAACCCACTGTGAGAGTACAGAAGGAATTAAAGAAGCTCTCTTAGGCGGTGTCGATACGATTGAACATGGAGCTGAAATTACTGATGAACTCGTACCATTATTTAAAAACAACCCAAAATCTCTACGAGGGTATACAGCGTTAATACCCACCGTCACAGCAGGTATGGGGATGGCCACACTCCCGATTAAAGTAACAAAAATAACACAAGTGAAACATGAAAATGCGAAGCTGATAGAAAGAGGAATGATTAAAGGATTACAAAGAGCTTATAAGGAAGGTATAAAATTAGGCCTTGGAACGGATGCTTCAGTTCCTTATTCTACTCATTATGAGGTTTGGAAAGAATTAAAACATTATCTTAAATATACAGATATGACACCACAAGATGCGATATATTTTGCAACAAAAAGTAACGCAGAAATAATCGGGATCGACGAAATAACTGGTACTATAGAGACTGGAAAATCGGCAGATATTCAAATTGTTCCAGGAAATCCTCTTGAAAATATTGATTTTCTTGGAGAAGTTTCTAAAGTAATAATACAGGGGAATTTAATCAAAAATCCTAAAGTGAAAGAAATAAAGAAATTAAAGGAATTTGAACCGATAGAATTATCCAGTTAAAATTTCTTTTTTTCTTTTTTTTTTTTTATTTTATTTTTTACTCAAATTTAAATCAGTAAAAAAAAAAATAGAAATATTTTGACGCTTTTTACTTCATATTCTTCTGATTTTATCATCCAGAGAGAAAATGGTGCTAGTACCTGTAAAAGTGCTATTAATATAAACATTGCTCCATAAATAATTATTCTCTCCATCTTTTAACATGTTCTCCAGAAACTCCTAATAAATCCATAAGTCTATTGATTGTATGTTCAATTAGATCATCAATAGTCTCTGGTTTTGTATAGAAAGCTGGCATTAAAGGAGCAATTATCACTCCCAATTTGGCCAATTTACTCATATTTTCCAAATGGATTGGTGAGAGTGGAGATTCTCTTGGGCACAAGATTAACTTTCTTTTTTCCTTCATGCATACTTCAGCTGCTCTGATAATTAAATTATTTGCAATTCCGTTCGCGATTAAGCCCAAGGTCTTCATTGAGCATGGAATAATTATCATTGCATCAAATAGGTGGGAACCACTAGCAATTGAAACATTATAATCGTCGAATTCATATACCTTGCCGTACTTACTCAACTCAGCTAGGAATTTCGGGTTCTCTTGCCTAATAACCTCCTTTCCAACTTTAGAAACAACAATCTCTAGCTCAGCTTTTTCTGAGAGTCTTTTAACAAATTTTTGTGCATAAATAGTCCCAGATGCACCTGTGATTCCAACTATTAACCTCATAAAACATCCCATTTATTTAAAAATCTTCTAAAAAGAACATTTGAATATTAAAGGGTTCCTTTTCCATTTGTTTTACTAATTCTTTTTCTCTTCGAGCAAATAAAGCGGGAACTTTTTTATTTAAAGCAATTGCAACCGTAGTACAATCGGGTAATGCAATAGGGTTATAACATTTTAATAAGCTTATCTCTCTTCGAAGTGAATCTAATGAAATAATATCAAAATAATTTGAACTTAAAAATGCATCAATCTTTTCTAAAGCTTTATCTTTACCTAATTTTCGACATAAAATATATTCTGCTTCAATGACAGCAAGAATCGAGGTAGTTGGAATTATTTTTTCATTAATGATTTTTTTATATAATTCAGAATCGACTCCAGATAATAGTAATTCAATTACAGCACCACCATCGAATATAACATCTCTAAAAGGAAAATTCATCTTTTCTCCTCTCTAAATATAATTCATCTAAAACCTCATTGATATCGATATCCTTAATTTGTTCACAAGCTTTCCTAAATTTTTCTTGATTCTTCTTGTTTTTTAGATTTGATATTAAAAATTTAATTGCTTCATTATAATTTATCTTTTTTTTTACTTGAATTTGCAATTTGGCTGCTATTTTAAGTAATTCTTCTTTTGTCTCGTTATCAATAGTAATTGTAGTCATATCAAATCATTCATAATTTCTATAATTTCTATAAAATATATAGAAATAATTATTTATATTTTTTTTTGAGTTTAATTTTTTTTTTTTATCAATAGAAGTCAAAAAGTCATACTAAATTATTTTCAGCCTTTTCCCGATTCTTTCTATGGCACCTAATGCGTTATTTAAGTCTTCTTTTGAGAGTAATGCATTCATCTGAACTCTTATTCTTGAAAGTTCTTTCGCAACCATAGGGAAGACGATTGGTGTCGTGAAGATTGATTCCTCAGTAAATAACAACTCACCTAGTTTTTGGGCTTTACCTGGATCCCCTACAATCAATGGAATGATTGGAGTTTGTGAATTTCCTGTATTGAAACCCATTTCTTGAACCTCCTTCTTGAAATGATTTGTGTGTTCCCATAATTTTTTTACATGTTCTGGTTCATTCTCAACAACATCAACTGCAGCAATGCAAGCTGCAACCAATCCGGGAGGGTGAGCAGTACTAAGTAGATAAGTCCTGCTTTTATTGGTAATATATTCTATCAAATCTTTTGAACCTGCGACTGTTCCACCAAAAACTCCAAAACCTTTACTCATTGAACCGCCTTCAACATGTACTTTTCCTTGTAATTTAAAATGTGCGACTATTCCTCTTCCTTCTCCCAAAACACCTTCACCATGACAGTCATCAACAAACACCATTGCTCCATATTCTTCTGCGAATTTTGAAATTTCGTCTAATGGAGCAATATCACCATCCATTGAAAACACACCATCCGTGATAATAAGGATTCTTCTTGCTCCACTTTTATCTGCCTCTTTTAATTGAACTCCTAAGTCAGCTACATCAGTATGTTTATACACTAACCTCTTAGCACTTGTTAATCTTACTCCATCAATTATCGAGCCATGATTTAATTGATCAGAAATTACAACATCCTCTTTTCCGATTAATTGAGGAATTACCCCTGAATTAACTGCATAACCAGTCTGACATAAAATTGATGCTTCAACCTCCTTAAATTTAGCAAACTTTTCTTGAAATTCTTTTGTTAGATCAAACGTTCCCGCAATAACCGGTACTGCCCCTGCACCCGCCCCATACTTTTTAGTTGCGTCAATTGATGCTTGCATAACTTTTGGATGTGTCGCAAGACCAAGATAATTATTAGTGTTGAGCATTAAAACATTCTTACCATCTACAACAGAGTGTGGTTTTGAAGAAGCTTCAAGATGCCTAATAACCCAATTTAAATTACTATCATATATATTTTTTATTTCCTCTTTAAGAAATGCTTCTGGTTCTCTTTTCATTTAATCATCTTTTATTATTTTGATTTATATTTGAAGAAAATTCTATGTTTAAAACTTATTTTCTGAAGACATATAAGTTTTTCCAAAATTTAATTCATTAATATTTTTAAAAAAATAAGTCATAAGACTTTTTTATTTGACTAACCTATGATTATTATCTAAATTTAATCCATTATGAGACTGATAAAAATTAAAAGAATTCTTGTAATTGGCTCATGTGGGCAAATTGGTAGTGAACTTGTTCCGGCACTTAGAGAGAAGTATGGGAGCGAAAATGTAATCGCAACTGGAAGACGGACGCCTCCACCTAAAAATATGCGTGAATCGGGACCGTTCATCTATTTAGAAGCCTTGAATAGGGATGCTCTCGCAAAAGTAGTCTACGAATACGAGATAAATATGATCTATCACATGGCTTCGATCCTTTCAGCAACTGGAGAAAAAATGCCTCAAACAGCTTGGGAGATAAATATGAATAGTCTAATAAATGTTCTTGAAATTGGAAGAAGATATAAAATTGAACGTATTATTTGGCCAAGCTCAATTGCCGCTTTCGGACCAACCACTCCAAGAGATCAAACACCAAATGACACCATTCTTCAACCCACTAC
>JAHLWH010000266.1 GCA_019058015.1 Promethearchaeota archaeon
AATGGCATTATGTAGATGTCCCAGATTATATTCACATTGGGTTCTAACATCTAAAATTACAACGTTGGAATATTTATTTTGCTCAGTTATCATTCTATTTGCAACATCTACGGATATTGTTTGATATGCTTGCTCCTCAGCGGAAACCAATATTATTGAGCTGAAAGATGGCACCAAGAAAGCTATAATAATCAAAAGAGCTACAATTTTACATTTGCTATTTTTCAAACAATTGTTTAATTTCATAGTATTATCACTTTAAATTTTATTTTTTGTTTTTAATTTAAATTTATAGATCGTGACTAAGATTTACACATTTGTCAAATATAACGATGCATAGTCTCAGTTATAACTCTATTCATAGTGGGTTTTTTGTGGGATTTGATAAAATCGTTTAAAACGTAATAAAAAGTGTTAAATATTGTAAAAGTTTTAATAAATTGAAGTCATAAATGATAAGAAAGGGATAATTAATTGATTATTTTTTAAGATTTTCGATCTTTTTTTATTTTTTTTTTTCTCGCTTATTTTAATAATATTTCAGGTTTTCTCTAAATTGTTTTAACAGCTCTCTCATTTTTCCCATATCTCTATCCGCCTTTAATGAAATCTCTAATAATTTCTTTATATTAGAATCAATAGAAGTCAATAATTTAACTATTAGTTTTCTCTCTTTCATAATTAATAAACTGAAGCAAATAATTCATTTTCTATATTTTTACAATAATCCTTAACCTCTGAAAGTGGTATCGTAGCGAGTGGATGTCCTAAATGTCTAATTTCAAACATTTTAATTAAATTCTGATTATTCGGATCGATGGGATCGATAATTATATATTCTTTGCATTTCAAAACACAAGCCTTAACCATTATGGAAGGGGCGAATGTGGATATGAAAGATAAACGAGTAAGAATTTCAGCTGATTTAGTAATGGAGCTGCTTTCAAAAGCGGGAAAAAATTTCACTCTTTATGGACGAGACCTTTCGAAAAAGGCTGAGTTTGGTGTTGGGAAACGCAATTACAACACTTCAGGCGGTCAAGCACTATGGATTGATAATATTGATAATAAACGAAGATATTCGTCTCTTAATGATGTCGCGACTGCTGTTAAATTTGCCGATGCTTTAGAAAAAATTACTATTCCGGGAGCCATGGCAGACCCACATGAACTTCCAGTAGAATGGCGATGTGTAGCAGTGGCGTTTGAAACTATTAAAAATACTACTAAACCGATTATATTTTGGTACCATGATAGAGCTTCAGCAAAATTTATAGTAGATATTATTATCACCCTTAGAGGAGATGAGAAAAAAGCCCAGAATTTTCCAATGTTTCATCCCTTACTTGAACCGGTAAGTCCTCTGTCCTTTCCATTTAACGGAATTGACTTACTATTTGAAACTGCTCGACTTAATATGCCTGTTTCAATTGGACCCATGGCTCAAATGGGATTGTCTGCGCCTGCTACAATTGCAGGAACATTAGCTCAGGAAAACGCTGAAATTTTAGCTGGAATATGTATTACTCAACTCATACGCGAAGGAATACCGGTGTGCTACGGTGGGATATGCCATGCTTTTGATATGAGAACCACACAATTAATTTTCAGTGGTCCTGAACAAGCTATATTCAGTGTTGCAATGGCTCAGATGGGAAAGTATTATAATTTGCCTGTCTATATTAATGTAGGGCTAACTGATTCTAAACGACCAGATGCCCAAGCTGGCCTTGAGTGTGGTTTAACTCTGGCATTGGGAACTGCAGCTGGAGCTGATATTTTTGGTCATATGGGAATCTGTGGTGTGGATCAGGCAAGTTCTTTAGATTTTCTTGTTATGCAATCTGAAATCATCTCATATGTAGAAAGTATCAACAGACAAGTAACATTTGAAGAAGAGACATTTGCTATTGATATTATTGAAAAAGTTGGCCCCAAAGGTTCTTTTCTTGATAAACAACATACAGTTGAACATTTTAAAAAAGAATTATGGTTTCCAACTCTCTTAGACAGGGAATATTACGATACTTGGTATAATAAAGGTGCTGCTAGTATGGAAAAACGTTGCCGTAAACGCAAAGAGGAGATCTTGGCAACACATAAACCCAAACTACTTGCAGATGATGTGATTAAAGAATTAGAAGAAATAGTTAAGAAAGCACAACAAAATCTTACATCATCGGCTTGAATAAATTAAATATCTTTTCAATTTATCTAAGTAATCATTATTTTTATAAGATTTAAATAACAAATAATAGAAAATCTATAATAATATTAGTTTATTTGTTCTAATATATTGAAAATTTTTAGAATAGGAGAGAGAATAATATGTCTCAAGAAAAATTTTATGAAGAAATTTCTGATGCAATCGTTAATTTACATGAAGATAAAGCCATAGAATTAGCCAATAAAGCAATCGGTAAAAATTTGAATATACTTAATGTTATTGAAGAGGGGTTTGGAGCAGGAATTCGGCGTGTAGGTGAATTATGGGACGCGGGTGAATTTTTCCTTCCAGAGTTGATGAGAGGGGCAAAAATCATGCAAGATTGCTTGGATCTTCTCATCCCTCATCTACAGGGTGGTATAGAAAGAAAAACATTAGGAAAAGTGGTAATAGCAACTATTGAAGGTGATATACACTCAATCGGGAAAACAATTGTTGCAACAATGTTAAGAGCGTATGGTTTTGAGGTTTATGATTTGGGTGCCGATGTTCCCGCTGAAAAGATTATTGAGGAAGCAATTGAAAAAAATGTTGATATTATAGGTGTATCAGCACTTTTAACAACTACTATGTTAGGGCAGAAAAAAGTTGTAGAAATCTTGAAAAAAAGGGGAATTAGCAATAAATTTAAGGTAATACTTGGTGGTGCTCCGGTTACGAGTAAATGGGTTGAAGAATGTGGTGCAGATGGTTATGCTGGAAATGCTGTAGAAGCAGTTGAACTAGCTAAATCTCTCCTGCATATATAAAATTTAAACTTTGGAGGAATTTTGTTAAAATGTTATTCCATGATTGGCTAAAAAATGATTCGAAGATAATTTTATTTGATGGAGCTATGGGTACAGAAATATTTAAACGAGGAATCGAACCTGGTAAGATTCCTGATATATTGAATATTGAGAAACCTGATATTATTTCTGAGATACATAAATCATACTATGATGCTGGCTCAGATATGTGCCAAATATGCACTTTTGGGTCATCTTCATTAAATTTAAAAAAATATAAACTTGAAGATCAAATCGAGGAAATTAATAAAAAAGCACTCGAAAATCTAAAGAAGGTATGTTCTCCCAATTGTTTAATTGTAGGAGATATAGGACCAAGTGGTGAATTCAGACCTCCTGTAGGAAATATTACTATTGAACAATGGCAGGCAAGTTTTGCTAATCAAGTAAAAATACTAGAAAATGGAGTTGATCTATGGCATATTGAAACATTTTCAGATATTGAAGAAATGAAAACAGCAATTAAAGTAGTGAGAGAAGCCTCTAAAAAGCCGATAATCGCCTCAATGACATATAAAAAGACTCCAAGAGGATACTTTACGATAATGGGTGATTCTTTAGAAAAATGTATTCAGATCTTGGAGCAAGAAAAAGTAGATGTAATTGGAGCAAATTGTACTATTGGATCTAACGATATGATCGGATTAATAGAAGAAAGCGTTAAACTTACTAATAACCCACTTTCAGCAAAACCCAATGCAGGACAACCTAAAATTGATGAAAATGGTAGACCTTATTATGAATATCCAGATAAAGCTTTCGCAAAAGACATTCTTGATATGATTAATTTAGGAGCAAAAATTGTTGGTGGATGTTGCGGAACTTCACCAGAAACGATAAAAGAAATTCGTAAAATTATTGACTCGCTATAATAATATTAATTAATTTTAAAGAAGAGATATGACAATTATTAAACCCAAGATTCAAATATTAGATAATGATCATAAGAAATTGATTTTTAATGAAGCAAAAAATATTTTAAAAACTCAAGGTGTTTTCATTGAAAATCAAGAAGCTATAGAATTATTTTCTCAACAAGGTCTTAACTATAAGGAACAACGCTTTTACATCCCACCTGATTTGGTTGATAAATGCTTGGAATCAGTTCCAAATGAGATAATTTTATATGACCGAGAGGGTAAGGAACATATTTTATTAAAAGATGATCAAGTCCATTTCGATCCAGGGTCTGCTGCAATTTTTATTCTTGATGAGAAAACAGGTGAGATCAGAGAAGCTATTTCAAAGGATTTTATTAGATTTTCAAAAATCGTTGAGCAATTAAATTATATTGAAGCTCAAAGCACTGCGTTAATCTATCAAGATGTTCCTAAAGATGCACAAGATTGGCATCGTCTATTTATATCTCTTTCTAATTGTCATAAACCTGTTGTAACGGGAACATTTCGCAAGGATAGTTTTTCAATTATGCGGGAGATTCTTTTGGCTTGCCGATTATCTGAAGATGATTTAGCGAGAAAGCCATTAGCAATATTTGATGCTTGCCCCAGCCCACCTTTAAAGTGGTCAGATCTTACTACTCAATCAGTAATTGATGCCGCCAAAAGTATGATCCCATCTGAGTTTGTATCAATGCCATTGGCTGGTGCAAGTGCTCCAATTGCATTGTTGGGATCAATTACTCAACATTGTGCCGAAACCCTTGTTGGGGTCGTAATTGCTCAATTAGCAAAACGTGGAGCACCATTAATATGGGGTGGATCACCGGCAGTAATGGATATGAAACATGGCACAACACCAATGGGAGCTATAGAGACTATGATGATAAACATTGGTGACATAGAAATGGGAAAATTTTTAAAAATGCCAACACACGCTTATATGAGTCTAAGTGATGCAAAAATTCCAGATGCTCAAGCTGGTTTTGAAGCAGGAATGGGAGCACTTCTAGCCGGGTTAGCTGGAATTAATATGATTTCAGGTCCCGGAATGCTTGATTTTGAATCAACACAAAGTATTGAAAAACTTTTAATTGATAACGAAATTATTGGAATGGTTAAAAGATTCCTTCAAGGCATTGAGGATTATGGATCTCCTTTTGCTTTAGATATCCTAAAAGATTTTGGAGAGAAAGAAGAACTATTATCCCACCCATCTACTTTAAAACTTTTCAGAAAAGAATTATTTTTTCCAAGTTCAATTATTGATAGAAAGACCCGCGATTCATGGAAAAAACTGGGTTCCAAATCCGCAAGAAAAAGAGCGCGCGAAGAAGCTAATAAATTATCAAATAAAACCCCCATAAAACCAATTGATGAATCGCTTGCAAAAGAATTGAAACTAATAGTCTCGAAATATTTAAGATAAATTAAATCCTTTAAGGCAAAATTTATGAAAAAAAAACCAAATAATGCACTTATAAAATATTATGCAGACCGGGCGTTTGAATATGAGAAAACATATCAACGACCTGAACGACAAAAAGATATTGCTTCAATTCATTCTATTCTTAAAAAATTATTTAAAGGACACGATGTTCTTGAAATTGCCTGTGGAACCGGTTATTGGACAAAAACTATTGCATCAATTGCAAATTTAGTTACTGCAACTGATATTAACCAAGAAGTTCTTAAAATTGCACGAAATAAACGATTTTTCTCAAATAATGTTTCTTTTATTCAAGATGATTCATTTGCTTTAAACAAAATTAAGGGGAAATATTCTGCTGGTTTTAGCGGTTTCTGGTGGTCGCATATTTTAAAATCTAAGTTAAAAACATTTCTAAACATTTTTCACTCTAAACTTCAATCAGATGCTTTAGTGATTTTTATTGATAACCTATATACCAAAAATAGTACTACTCCTATATCAAGAATAGATAATGAAGGGAATACATATCAAATAAGGGCTTTAGAAGATGGAAGAAAATATGAAATTGTAAAAAATTTCCCTAAAAAAAATGAATTTGCTCCAATTCTTGGAGATAATATAAAAAATCTTAATGTAGAATTTTTAACCTATTTTTGGATAACATCTTATAATATTATTTAATAAGAAAAATAGTGAATCCAATATAACAAATATAGATCTTGATTCAAATAATACCAGGATGTTCTGTAGAGGTATATGTTAATTCGTGAAAGAACTGTTTCTGGCTCATACGATCACTCCTCTGGATTCTTAGGATGATATGTAGGTATTACCAAGAAATCTCTTAAATATATCATTTTTACAAAATTATATAAAAAAAATAGCTAGGTGCCCGGTAGAAAAAAATTGATTCTACCTGCTAAAAATTACCACAAAAATTGTTAAATTTTTAACGATTAAGTCTGTATCTTATACAAATCTCCGAGCCAACGAGACGCTAATGAATGTCTTTTGCCTTCTTCTGCTTGAAAA
>JAHLWH010000267.1 GCA_019058015.1 Promethearchaeota archaeon
ATGATGAAAAGCCACCAATACCACTTCATCTTCTCCATTTTAGACGTCCTTAATTTAGTACCAGATGATATTTTAGCTTGTTCCCAGTCCTCATCATACCCACGTAGAACACCCACCTCTCGTCCTCAAGGCCCTTAATTTGATCAAAAAAATTTTTAAATGCCTTCATGAAATCAATCATTCCTCGATCTTTTTGTTCAAAAATCATATATCCAATATAAATAATGATAAAATCATCTTGATCTATTTTATCTCGTAAAGTAAGATGGCGTATTATGCCTACTCTTTGTTGTTTCGATGTAGCATGATAATATGAATTAGGATTTACGCCATTAGGTATCCAGTGAATTCTTTTTTCTATTTTAAAGGTTTTTAATAAGATTTTTCGAATTTTTCTACTAATAATAATAATATTTTTCGCATATTGAGCTACAATTTTAATTTCTGCTGAGAATAAAAAAGGAAAATTATAATCCATGCCATGGATAGTGTAAATATAAGGCACTTTAAAGAATAATTTAAAAATAAAGGCAATATAACCTGATGGAGCAGGAGTATGAACATGAACCAGATCAATTTTTTCTTTTTTATGAATTCTTATTAATGTGAATAATCCATATGTGAAGAACTTCAAAAAGAAAATCAAGTATTGGACAAAATTCGCATTTAATTTAGGTGCATTGAATGGTAAATAAATTATTTTAAAATTTTCATCAATATTTTGTTCTTTAATTTTTTTTTTCATAGACTGTGGCAAACATGATATTGCAATAATGCAAAGACTAGAATTTGCAGAAAATTTAGATAAATGATATGCATGGTTTGCTGGACCACCTAAATCTGGATAAATCCTGGTTGTTATTCTAACTAAATTCATGAATCTTATATTTTTTATTTTATTCTAATTGAATAATAACTTTTAACTCTTAAAACATAAGTTGCAAAAAGATATAAAATTTTTTAAGAATGAAATAAGGGGCACCTTAAAACTCTTCATAATCTATAAAAATGTTTTCATAGCGATTTATGTTATTTTTTCGAAAAAAAAGGATAATTTTAATAAAATAAATATTTTGAAATATTTTTAGTATAACAAGTAGAAAATTACTTAATCAAATATTTCTTCATTTAAAAGAAAAGAACAAATAAAATATGATATTATTATTTTAAGTAATGAATGAAAATTAATAGAAAATTATGAAGATATTACAAATCTCAGCTTATCCACCGGATAGTCTGGGCGGCTCTGAAATATTTTGCAGAAATTTAGCTATAAATTTAAAAACCCACGGCATAAAAAGTGTGATATTAACTTCTAATTATAATTCAAATCCTCGAAAAAAAAGATATTTTGATAAAAATGGGATAAAAATAATTAATAAAACCTATTTTGGTAATTTACTTGGGATTAATCCCGTTTTCAACATCTTACCTTTCTTAAATAAACATTATAGAGATTATGATATCATCCACTCTCATTCATATATTTTTTTCTCGACAGCTCAAGCGACCATAATGCGAATGATGTATAAATTCCCATTAATCTTACACTTACATGGTGGAGTTCAAACGGATTATTCCTATGCTACAACTTATTCTGAGAAACTCCAAACCCTATTCAAAAAATATTTTTTTGATAAAAGCATTGGAAAATTAATTTTAAAAATGCCTGATTCACTAATTTCAGTTTCACAATTTGATTTACAAACAATTCTAAAAGTGTTTAAAGTCAAAAGACAGAATAGTTATTGGATTCCAAATGCAGTGGATGTATCTAAATTTAAAATAATCGAAGATATTGAAAGAAAATTTATTACTTTTATTGGTCGTTTAAGTTATATAAAAGGTTTTGACTTATTTTTAAAAATAATTGAAAAAATCCATAAAAAAAATCAAAATATTAAATTTCTTGTTGTAGGAGAGGGACCATTGTATGGAATGCTTCAGGATTTTAAAAAACGAATTCCTATCAAGCATTATCATAGAGTTCCTCATGAAAGAATGAAAGAAATTTATAATGAATCAAAAATTTTATTAAACACATCTCGATATGAAGGTATGTCAACAACAATTCTAGAAGCTATGGCTTGTGGAATTTATATTATTGCTTCTAAAGTAGGTGGAACTCCTGAAATAGTTAAAGATGAAAAATATGGCTACTTATTTGAGATTAATAAATTGGATCTAGCTTCAGACTGTTGCTTAAAAATGTACAAGAATCAAAACACATTAGAAAAATTCTCTAAAGTAAGCAGGGATTATGTAAAAAAACAATTTTCTTGGGAAATAATCACAAAAAAAATAATCAAAATATATACATCTTTACTAGAATGACATAACCTTAAAAGGGTATTTTTATTTAATAAAAAAAAACAAATATTTTAATAAAATAAAAAAAAATATTTAATAATATTATAGATATTAATTTAATTAAATAAATAAATCCAACTATAAATTTAGGGACAAAAAATTGACAAGAGAGCTTCCAAGTGAAGTTAAATTTGAGAAATGGTCATTTGCTTCTAAATTTAATGAATTTAATAATTATTGTAAAGAGGAAACAATTCAAAATATATCTATACAAAAAGAAAAATCTAATTTTTTAGTATCTATTGTAATCCCATTGTATAATGAGGAGAAATCAATAAGAGAAATTATAAATAAAGTTCCAGACCATAATTGGATTGAAATTATAGTTGTTGATGA
>JAHLWH010000268.1 GCA_019058015.1 Promethearchaeota archaeon
ATAAAAAAAAAGAAGAAAGAAGGAGAAATTAGTTTAGAAAATTACACCGAACTATATGAAAAATATAAAAAGAAAATTAATGAAATTGAAACGAAGATAAAAAATTTGAAATAAAAAAATATAGAAATTTTTATTCAATTTTGCCTAATCTTATAATGCCAAAGAATAGTAAGGGAATAGCAGTTCCACCTCCTATAACGAATAAAGGAAATGGTAAAATGAATTTTACTAATTCAAGAGGTGGATCTATTATTTCAAATATTGCTATACTAGAAAATATAGTAACGAACATTGTAACCATATTAATAATAACTAATAATCCTATATTTAATTTCATATCACCACCTTTCTCTTCGAATGCAGGATTAATACATTGTAATCCAATCGCCTGAGAGAGCGTTATCATGCAATAAATTACAAAGAGGAAAAAGAAATATATCGATGTAAAGAGGTCGTATTGGTAAAAAATAGTTAAAAAGATCGTAAGTCCTATACTTATAAAAATTACTAAAATCAACATCATTCGCAAATAGGAATAAACAAGAGCATGTACATTTCTAGGAGATCTTTTATACACCCATAATAAATCCTTGGAACCAACGAAAATATAATTACCAATCATTATACCAAGCATCATACCTCCTATCATGATAATTATTATCATATACATACCTATGTCCATTAAATCACTATCGCCACCACTTATAAAAAAAAAAATTACCCCCTCTGCTGCAGCAAGTCCTATTACATAAACAAGTTTCATAATACTTTCCTTCCTTCTAAAGAATTCCTTAAATTGAGTAATAACCAATCCCTCCCATTTAGACTCTGTAATTTTTCTTAAAAAACCATATAGTTTATTTTCTTGTTCAATAATTGCCGAAATTCTTTCTATTCCACCTTCTAAGGTAAAAAACGCATTCGCTCTTTTAAACGATATATATAAAACCAATAATGGCACAAAAACAACTACTAATAAACTATACCATATATTTAGAAAATAAGAACTAATTAATACTGGATCTATAATATATAAAATAATATTAGAGAACCATAAAGAAGGATAAAACATTATCCAATTTTTTAATTCAGGATTGTTCATAAGTTGGTTGAATAGAAACATTAATGAATACATGACAATGACTATTGCTATAGAAAGCACAAACATTAAAGCTTTCCCTAAATCCCTTGCCCTCTCACTTTTAGCAATTTTATGCTCGAGCCAAGCGGTAATAATTGACCCAAGTAAAGCGGCAAAAAATACAAGCCCAATTATACTCAAATAAATTACAATATACTGAATAATATTCAAATCAATTATTGGATTGATAAGACCCATAAGTATTGGTGTAAAAATTAAGATAAAGGCTAAATAAATTGGTAGTTTGCCTATGTATTCTCCTAAAAAAATATCACCTGCTGTGGCTGGAGAAGCTAATAATATCTCTTTATAACCTATCTCTGTCTTGCGATAAATATTTTGTAGGGGATACGTTATGAGCATTAAAAAAAACATCATCAGCAAGAATTCAATAATTAAAGCGATGGCGGGTATAATTATTTCTGCAGGAAAGGCACCAACTATAGTTGGCATAAATAGATCGAATAGGAAAGGAGCTAAAAGAAATGTCCATATTAAAAGTAGGGAATATATTATTATAAAAAATCTTATTCGATGATTTCGCTGGCCGCTTGTCCTGCGCCTTAGTTCATTTTTCGCAATCACTTTCCATAGAGTCATTTTTTATCTTTCCTTTTCTTCTTCTTTTTTTTACTTATTTCATTATTATTGGGCGTTTCTTCCCTCCAAGCCAATAAATCTTCAATTTTTGTCGCACCCATAATTTTTAAATAAGAATCTTCTAAATCCTCAGCATTTACAGAATTTATTATGTCTCTTGGTGTTCCTTCCACCTTTAGTACTCCTTTATCAATAATTCCAATCATGTCACATAAATCTTCAGCAGCATCAAGAAGATGTGTGCAAATAAAAATAGTCTTATCCGCTTTTTTTGCAAGATCGGATATTAGATCTTTTACCATTTTTGCTGCAACAGGGTCTAAATTTGATGTAGGCTCATCTAGAAAAATAATCTTCGGATCTTGTATCAGGGCGGCACATAAACATACTTTTTGTTTCATACCTCGAGAATACCCCTCTAAAAGATCATTCTCTCTATCCTCTAAGTCAAATAACTCTAATAATTCATCAATACGCGATGATATTACTTCTTTAGGCAAGTAATATAACTCACCTATAAATTCTAAAAATTCAACTGCTGTTAATTTCTGATATAACCCAGGAGATTCTGGTAAAAAACCACAATTCATTTTAACCTCTTTACTTTGGGTAATTATGTCATAACCAGCAACTTGTGCGGAACCCGCAGTAGGAGATATAATTGAATTAAGCATTCTAACAGTTGTAGTCTTGCCTGCTCCATTAGGTCCTAATATTCCATAGGTTTTACCATAGTGTATTTTTAAATTGAGATTTTTAACTGCGATTACATTTCCAAAATCTTTAGTTAGATTTTGAGTAATTATCGCATAATCCATAGTCATCTTTATCATATCCAATTTTTTTTCAATCGTATATTTTTTTAAATTTTTTTAAATATTTTAAGTATTTATACTATTTTTTTATACATATTGATTTATTTTTATAATTATTTTTTATCAAATTCGATAAGATCTTCTAATTTACACTTTAATTGTTTTGCAATTTTTTCTATAAATTCTGGTGGCTTATCTTCTTCTTTAAATTCTTCATTTTCTATTTTTTTTATTTGTTCTACTTTTACTCCAATTAAAGTTGCTAGCTGTTCTTGGGTAAGATTAAACTCTTCTCGTCTTATTTTCATTACTGACTCATATTCAAATATATCATCAATTGATTTTCCAAAATGCTTCGCTATATCATGCGCTATTTTCAGTGATGGATTGTAATCTCCCTTTTCTAAATATGAGATGGTTTGTCGAGAAACTCCTATGGCATCCGCTAATTCTTGTTGTGTCATAAAATTATTTACCTCTCTTAATTCCTTTATTTTGGATACCAATTTTCTCGCTAATCTCACAGAATCACCTTACCTATAAGCAAATTATGATAAAATGTAAAAAAAAATATTTAATTATTAAAATTTAAATAAATCCTCGATC
Source organism: Promethearchaeota archaeon (assembly GCA_019058015.1). GTDB lineage: Archaea > Asgardarchaeota > Lokiarchaeia > Sigyniarchaeales > SOKP01 > 6H3-1. The sequence goes on from JAHLWH010000268.1 coordinate 3,163, forward strand.
CTAACTTTTAACTCTTTCGCAATTTTATAGGCTAATGACAAAGAGGGTGTATATTTACCTGACTCTAATTGTTCTATAGTTACTTTCTTAACACCGACTTTCTCTGCTAAATCTAACATGGATAGATTTTGATTTTCTCTCAATTCTTTAATACTATTCTTTAGTAAATCATCCTTATCTCTCAATTTCGTTAAAACATATGATATAAAGTTGTCAAACGCCAATTCTTGTGGCTTAAAGATTTTATCTTCCAGTCCAGATGGCAAGACGTTATATTTATCCAACATTTGTTTTAACTCTTTCTCAAATGTGAAGGGATCTTTTATACCTGGTATGTATCCCTCCGGTTTTCCATAACCTTTTGCTGCTTGGGTATAAGCGCTTCCTCCTGCAGTTTCAATTTTTACAGTATAAAGACCAAAAATTCTATCGAAAAGACCATTTACAATATTAATATTTTGAATCCGAGAAAAAGGTATTGTTGCCCTGTTCTTAGTCCAAATTCCATGTTTAATCTCCAAATGAGAACTCATCATTCTATACGAGAAATTTTTGAGATAATATTGTATATATATATCATTCAGCACCAAGAGAATTACACTCGGAATTATTACGATGTAGAGTAATAGTTGTAGATTTAAGGATTGTAGAAAAGCTGGATCCACATATCCATATTCAGGATCTAATTGCACTAACCACAATATCAATATTGTAAGTAGCCATGAAAGGCTCAATACAACAGTACAACCAAATATCGCCCTTATATCGGATTTTTTCCTTAAGGAATTATCGATTCTTTGCTCATTAGCTTCTTTTATTTCCATTTTTTTATTTTTCAACTCCTTTTTATTATTTTATTTTTTTATGTAAATATTTTCAAATGCAAATATATTTAGCATGCAAATATATTTGACATTTCCTTTATTTAATTATAATGATAATTACATATTTAAAGGTTTTGATCAAATGTCTAATTGATGAAAAAAGACTTAAGAAATTCTCATTAATGAAAATAAAATTAGAACCAATTATTTTTCAATTGGAGTTGCAATCTAATGTACAATTCTTTGAGCCTCATAAAACCATCCTGGGCTGTATCTTTAGATATTTTGTCCTTTTATTACAATTTGCATATATAGAGATTTTTCTCCTTTCAATTAATATATTCCATAAAAATTCAGAAAAAAGTAAAAAATTTATTTTTAATTAAAGAAATTAATTATTATGAAATCTGATTTACTAAAAGATAAAATTGCAATTGTAACGGGCGCTTCAGGTGGAATTGGTCGAGAAATTGTTAAATTATTTGATCAAAACGGAATTTACTTAGTTCTTACGGATATTGATGAAAAAAAGCTTAATGAAATTGGGAAAGAACTTTCTCAAGAACCCTTAACAATTCAATGTGATATAACAAAACTTGATCAAGTCAAGAACTTAATATCTCAAACTTTAGAAAAGTATGAAACAATAGATATTCTTGTAAATACAGTGGGGATCATAGTACCTGCACTTTTTGAAGATTCTACTTATGAGGACATAGAAAAACAGATTAATGTTAATTTAATGGGTATAATACGATGTATTAAAGAAGTAATTCCAGTAATGAAAAAAGCTGAAAAGGGAAATATTGTAACAATTTCATCTCTCGCAGGTATTGTCCCCGAAACATATAGTTCAATTTATACAGCGACAAAGTTTGCCCTTAGGGGGGTTAGGCTTTACTTTAAATCTTGAGCTTAAAAAACTGTAATTTATAGAAGAAGATTTAAATTATCATCAATAGAAATTAAAACTCGCTGCAGTTTTGCAAAATTAATTCCGTCGTTATAAATAAATTATTCAATTCAATAACAAATTTTTAATATATTCAATAAAATTTATAATAACAACACATTTTCTTAGTTTATGAGTGAAATAAATGATGTTGGACTTCTATACCAGCCAAAATTCCGTGTAATATCGACATGGTTATGGTTCATTATCGGTGGTGTTCTTGCTATTTTCATAATATCTATATTCTATGGATTTAATTTCGGATTAGCATTCAACGAAATACAAAATAATCGTTATCTTTATGTTTATATAGAATTATTTTCGGTTGGTTTACTTCCCGTCATTTATGTAATTGTTTGTAAGGATCCTCTCTCTAACTATGGGTTTAATTTGAAAAAAAGAGAATCACTTTTATCTTTTTTGCTCTCTCTTGTATATATTGGCATTTCGTATACCATTGGGTTGATAAAGAATGGAAAAGTAATGAACTTTGAAATATATGATTTTCAACTAGATTTTCCTTTAAATCTTTTTTACGGGATTTTTGGTATAATTGTATGGGGGCCTTTAGAAGTGTTTTTATTTATATACCTTGTTGTAAACACGGAACAAATTTTGAAACAAGACGATTGGAAAATATCAAAAGGATTAATAATTACAACAATTCTATTTGGGCTTAGTCATGTGTTAACAACTAATTGGTGGAATGCTATTTACACAGGAATACTCTTTTTTATTATCGGACTCATTTATAAATTTTCAAATAACATAATAGGGCCAATGATTACCTGGACTTTAATCAATGGACAAGTTTGGTTTATCGCACAAATGCTCTTTCAATAGACATTAAAACCGTATGGATAATGCTTTTGAGAATAACTGAAAAGAACTTCAGAAATGGACTTAGTAAATTATTATATTTACGTTTATTGTAATTTATTTCTATCCTATGCCCTAGATCTGAAGGATTTCTATCTAAATTCATCATGTGTTTTCCTAAGGTAGTTCAGAAACTCTGGCCTAGATTTGAAAAGAAGGGAGAGAAGAAAAAAGAGGAATTTTTAAGAAATTTAAAAAAATAATTCTATAAAAGCTTAGATTTATGGCATTTTTTTGCTTTGATCTTTTACGGCCTTAATGGCTTTCTCAATTTCTTTTGGATCGCCAAGATAATAATGTTTGAGAGGTTTTAGATCTTTATCTAATTCATAAATTAATGGAATGCCCGTTGGAATATCCAACTTTGGGATTTCTTCATCTGAAATATTATCTAAATCCTTAACTAAACCTCGTAAGCTGTTGCCATGGGCAGAGATCAAAACTCTTTTCCCTGATTTGATTGTTGGCAAAATTACTTCTTGCCAATATGGAAGAACTCGTGCTATAGTATCTTTAAGACACTCGGTTAAGGGAATATCTTCCTCTTTTAGATGTTTATACTTTAAATCTAGGCCCGGATAACGGGAATCTGATTTCTCCAACGCTGGAGGAGGAATATCAAAACTTCGACGCCAAATATAAACTTGTTCTTCACCCTTTTCTATGGCGGTTTCGGCTTTATCCAACCCTTGTAGAGCTCCGTAATGCCTTTCATTTAATCTCCAAGAGCGAAACACTGGAATCCACATTAAATCCATTTCTTCAAGAACGATCCATAACGTTCGAATGCCTCTTTTCAAAACTGAAGTATAAGCGAGATCAAATGTATATCCTGCATTTTTTAGGAGAAGCGCAGCTTTCTTAGATTCCTCAATCCCTTTTTGAGATAAATCAACATCTGTCCAGCCAGTAAATTTGGAAGGAATTTTATTCCACACACTCTCACCATGTCGCAATAAAACGAGTTTAAACATAATTTATAATCGACACCCTCGAAATTTTAATAATTTGATAGATTAATAATCTTCAATTAATGGTAAATACTTTATGATTCTTTTAAAATTATAACAATAGTATAAAGAAAAAAATTATTATATTTTAAAATACCTAAAATTATCCTATAATTAGTGATTCAAATATGAATACTTTAGAAAAGTTAGAAAATATCAGAAAAAAGTTAGAATTTAGACCAAAAATTGATGATGCAAGTTTTTCTAAAATTAGATTGAAAGACTATACAATTCCTGAGGTGGATTATGACTCAATTGATTTATCAACAGAATTTCTCGGAAAAAAACTTAAAATACCTCTTGTAATCCTCGGATGGACAGGTGGCTCTGAATATGTAAAACAAATTAATGAAATTTTAGCTGAAATAGCAGAGAGAATGGGAATTGGGTTTGGGTGTGGCTCTCAATATGCAGCAATAGAAAACCCGGGAATTCAGAGTAGTTTTACAGTAATTAAAGATTTGGCTCCAAATGTATTAAAAATCGCTAATGTATCCGCTACACATCTGAAAAAAGAGAATTTCGGTGTAGAAGAATTAAATAAATGTATTGATATGATTGATGCAGACGCAATTGCCTTGTATTTTGATACATTACAAGAGGTTCTCAAACCAGAAGGGGAAAAAAACTTTAAAGGGTTACTCGAGAAAATAAAAGAATCAATTCCACATGTTAAAAAGCCGATTATTGTGAAAGGATATGGAGATGGAATAACCAGAATGGATGCAATAGCTTTACATGATATTGGGATTAAATATATTGATATTAGCGGATATGCGGGACCAAATAAATATGTAATTCAAGAATATAATTTATACAAAGATTCATATGATTTTTCCAGAAATATAGCAAAGGTTTTTCAGAAATGGGGGACTTCTACCGTTCGTTCAATCTTAAATGTTAGTGGAATATATGACAATTCTCAGATGAAAATTATTGCATCTGGGGGTATCAGAACTGGAATAAATATTGCAAAATGTATCTGCTTAGGTGCAAATATAGCAGGTGTTGCATCACCATTTTTAAAAACTGCTGAAAAGGATATAGAAAATGGTAAAGGTTCTCTCAAATCAATAAGATTGATTAAAACATTTTTGGAAGAATTAAAAATCGCTATGTTTGTATCTGGTTCTGAGAAAATTTCAGATCTGACCGTAGATAAAATTGAATCTTTTTAGTTAGTATCTAATTTCCAAATTTTTTATTACTAAACTATTTTTTAGGAAAAATCAAAAAACCGATGAATCTAAAATTAAATAGTTTCCAGAAAAAGGCAGGAATATTCTATACTCCAGAGTACATTACTGAATTCATGGTAAAAAACGCAATTTTTGAATATATATTAACATTCTTTGAAAAAAGATATCAGACTATTGATGAATTAATTTTATCAGACAATCTGGATGACTTAAAAAAATTAAACAACATTATTATACATTTGAAAATCTTAGACCCAGCATGTGGAGCTGGCATATTTTTATTAAAATCAGGACAAATCTTATTGGAATTAACAAGTAAAATTGCAAAAAGATTAAATCTTAGACAAATGATCTTCAAAAAACGAGTTGATATAATAGAAAAAAATCTTTACGGTGTTGATATATTTGAAGAAACTATTCAAGAATGCAAATCGCAATTGAAAAAATGGTTGATTTCAAATGATCAACTTAATTTTAATAATTATGGAAATAAAGATATAAATTTTAATCTAAAGGTTGAAATAGTTTAATTGGCAACTTAAATGAAGAAATAAATGAGGGAGATGTATTCAGTAATAATTTTTCAATAGAATGGAAGTCATTCCATTGGAATAAAGAATTTCCTGAAGTAATTAAGAGCGGAGGATTTGATATCATTTTGGAAAATCCGCCCTATATTTTTACCCGTGGAGGAAATTTTTCTCCTTTACAGAAAATCTACTTTAAAAATTTCATTTCTAAATTAGGATTAATTCAATCAAAAAAAGGAAAGCAAATTCAATCAAATAAATTAAATACATATTCTCTATTTATCCTGAGGTCTTTAGAATTATTAAAAAAAGGAGAAAAATTAGCGGTATTAGTTCCAAATAATTTTCTGCGCAACACAAATCTCGATATTTATAGAGATTACATACTTAGTAATTATTCCATCAATCGAATTGTTGATTTATCTAATGGTGTTTTTCGAAATGTAGTTGCATCTATTATCTGCTTATTTATTGATAAAAAAAAGCCAGATGAGGAATTTAAGACGCAAATTATATCAAATATTGAAGATCTTAATGAAAACATTTATAAAGAAAATAAAAGAGCACAATCCAGCTTTCTCAAAAATAAGAGCTATGTAATTAATATATATCTTGATGAAACAGCTCGTAAAATTTGTAAAGAAATTGTAAAAAATTCAACAAATTTAGGAGAAATCACTGAATATATTATTGAAGGAATTATTCGCTCAAAGAAGAGAGATGTCTATGAAACTCGACTGAAGTCTATAGATATGCCCTTTATAGAAGGAAAGAACATTGATAGGTATATTACTAAATGGTCTGGTAAATTTATTAGATATGATAGAGAAAATTTACATAGGGCAAGGTCTAATGAAGTATTTACCAGTAATAAATTAATAGGACAAAGGATAAGTGGAGGAGCTAAACCATTAAAAGCAAATTATGACTCCGGGATCTTTTATACATTTTCTTCAATAAACAATATAATCATAAAAGAAAATTTTCGAAAGAAATTCCCCTTAAAGCTTATTTTATTAATTTTAAACTCTAATTTAATGAACTGGTATTATTCAATAAATTTCACAAATAAATCGAAACTTACAGTAAATATTTCAAAAAATTTTTTGGAAGAAATCCCCATTGTTGAACCTAAAGACAAATCTCTTTTTGAAATAATGGCAGAGTATTTGATATTTTTATTTCACTATTATAATATTGAAAATGAAAAGTTAATTTTCAACAATGAAATGATCCAATTCTTTTACGTATTAAGCAATGGAATAATCTATGAATTATATCTAAAAGAAAAAATTAAATCAAATTTAATAAACAATTTAGAAAACAAATTAACACCAATCAAATTTGAATATTGGATTAATGGAAAATTTAGAAAGCTTATTTTTAAGGAAGATATATTTCATTTTGAAATAATTGAAAAGGAAAATCTTGAAAAAATAAAAAGGATTTATAATAAATTGGTTAAAGATAACACAATTCAGACTAATTTTAATGACGTCTATAAAAACAAATTGATAAAATTTATAGAGAAAGATGTTAAAAAGTGAATAATATAATAATAGTAAAATTTTACTTTTTTAATCTCTTTTTAATAAATAGTATGACTACTACTATTTTCGATTTTTAAATATAATAGAGATAAAAATTTCTAAGTTTTAGTAATTTTGTCGGAAATACTTCCTTCGAAATCGAGATTAGAGTTAAGGTTATTAATTCGCAAAATATTAAATATTAGAATATATTCTTAATAAAATTAAATATTAAAGATCACAATAATTGTGGGGAAATATCATAAAAAATTCAAATATAAATCTAAATAATCAACTGAAATATTTAATAATAAGAAACCCATTAGACTTGCAAATAGAAAGAAAAGATATATTTTATCGCGAATCTTATTCCGAAATTATTGATTATATAAAATTTTTATTGAGTTCTGAGGCTGTATCATCAGAAACTAAAATAAAGAAGATCAAAGGTTCAATTTTAATTGATGCTCCTTATGGCTCTGATATATTAGGGTATATTAAATTGATTGCAAAGACATTCACCTTAAAATTTGTAAAGTTAAATTTTCCCGAGATTAGAAAATCTCCTAATGATTTTATATTAAATTTTCCAAATATCTTTGATAATTTGGCTAAAATTTATGGAGGAGCTAAAAAAGTAGAGCAAGAAGTTAAAGAAAAAGATAAAACTATAGAAAGAGCTTTAAAATTTATATTTGTTGCTGAAAATCAACAAGAATTATTTCAGAGAACTCAGAAAGATATTCATTTTGATCTATTCGAACACTTATATTATGAGTTAAAAAATAAGATGGAAAATATTAATTTTATCGAGAATGGGATTATTTTTATAGGAATAAATCATCAAGAGAATACTTTATGCCAAGCAAGTTTTAAATTATTTGATTTTTATTTAAAAATTCCAACGATCACTGAAAATGAAAGAATAATTATTTTAGAAAAAATTAGTGAAGAGATATCTGCAAATCAGACTTTTAATGTGGATAAAATTGCTTCCTTAACTGAAGGGTGGGAAGTAAATGATATAAGGGAATTGATTAAAATCGCATACTTACGGAATGTGGCTAAATTAGATGATTGTGTCAACGATATTACAGAATTAACAGAAAAAATAATTGACAGGGGGGAATTTATTCCTTCATATTTGATTTCACTAAATTTTATTCAAAATAAATTAGGGACATTTCAAACTTCTTTAAATTCTTCAATACATCAATCGATAAATCAAAATAGAAAGTTTAATATAGAACTTTCAAAAGAAGAATATAGTAAAATTCCAGAACTTGAATCTCAATTAAGAGCTGAAATAGAGAAGATTAGATCACAAAGAATATCAAATTTTATGGTACAACAATTATATGAAGATGCAGCGTCAGAAAATTATACAGAGCTCTTAGTTATATTAGATAAGATGAAAAAGAAAGAACCCCTTGAAGACTACGATCGAAAATTATTAGCTGAATATTCTTTTATTTTGAATGACCCTCCAAATATCGCCTTAATACTGTTAGAAAAGGCAAAAAAACGAATTGATAATATTAAAAAAGCATTTGGGAAGGAATAGAAAATTTCGACAAAAACAATTAAGTCTAGATCATCATCGGACAAATTAAACCAAGAGGTTTACATTAAAGAGATTATATTAGAAAATTTTTTAGCTTTTTCTAGAGATAAAGCCGAATTTTCTAAAGGATTTACAATTGTAGTTGGTCCTAATTGGTCTGGTAAATCCACAATTTACCAAGGGATAAAGTTTGCTTTAGGTAGCAATGAAAGGGACGAAAGATATACAAAATGGTCCGATTTTATAAGAACCGGACAAAACCATGCTCTAATCGAACTTTATATTCAGACACCTGAGAATTTGATTGGAATACGAAGGACTGTACTTAGAGGAAAAGCTCCTTTTTTTGAAATTAAGCAAAATAATGAGAAAGAATTCAAAAAAATTAATTCCCTTGAAATAAGAAAGCTTGTAAAATCATTAAATTATAATCCAGATAATCAATTTTCTTTTGTCAGTCAAGGCAAAATTGATGCGCTTAAAGATATGAAACCTGAAGAATTATGCATTTTCTTAGAGGAAGGAGTGGGCTTAAAAGGATTAAGATATGAAATTTTAGAGCAAAAAACTCAAGTATTCAATTTACAAGAAAAATTAAAAGCATTAAAAACAGAGCTAAATAGTTGGAATTTTGAATTAAAATTATTGGACCCTAAGTTAAAAAGATTAGAAGATAAGCGAATTTTGCTTAAAGACAAAAAAAGCCTAACAGATGAGTTATTATGGGCAAATCGAGAAAAACTAGAAAAAGAGATTTATATTCTTGAAGAAAATATTAAGAAAATTGCTATTATAATTAATGATTTACAAAAGCAATTAGAAGATTTTACAACGCAAATAAATGAAATTACTGAAAAAATTGGAACAATTGAAAAAAATTCAGAAATACTTTATGAGAATATAGGAAAAATAAGGGGTAGAATTTCAGAATTAGAGAAGATTATTCAACAGTGGAAGATGGAACAACAAAGGATAAAGGTACGCTTAGAGGAATTAGAACAAAATAAAAACAAACTAAAAGGTAAATTAGACAACAATAAGGCTAAAGGAAATAAGATCTCAGAAGAATTAAAACTCTCACGCAAGAATATTAAAATACTAGATTCTGCAATCTCTAATATTTTAAAAGAACAAAATGAATTATTGGAAAAGGTTTCTATTCACAAAGATTTTCTTGAGAGATTTAAGAAGACAAAAGCAGAATTAAGTAAAAAACAAGATGAGCTTATTCAGAATACCCAAAAAATAACAGAAATTAATGATGAAATTGATATAATTTTCGCTGAATTAAGAGATGTAAAGCATCAATTTGAGCAAAATAAATGGTTTCTTAAAAATAAGGATGAGAATTTACAAGAAAAGTTAATTAATCAGCGTAATAATTTAGATAATGAAATTCATGATTTAAAGGAACAACTAAGAGAAATAAGAAAGGATTATGATAAAAGAGTTAATGCTTATAAAAGATTAAATTATTCCATTAGAGAAAAAAGAGTATTCTTACCTCAAAATGTCATAACTTTAAAAGAAGAGATTTACAATAGAAATCTAAATGCAAAAGGTCCAATAATTGAATTATTACAATATGATGATAAATTGGGGTTTGCAATTGAATCAGTTTTAGGAAAAAAAGTGTTATTTAGTTTTATTGCAGGCGATTGGAATACGTTTATTCTACTAAAAAAATTGAAAGATAGTTATAATGTTTATTGTAATATATATATACCAAAGGAAGAAAATATTCGTCAATTTTCAAAATATGAGAAAATTGATGGAGTATTAGGCTATCTCGCAGAATTAATTAAAATTAAGGGCAATGATGAAGATGTAAGGAAATTAATTTATTCTAAAGTGAAAAATTGTCTTGTAGTAGAAGATTTTACTACAGGAACACTTATGCATAAAAATTACAAATTTAGAGGTAAATGTGTAACATTAAAAGGCGAGCAAATCATATCCTATGATTATGTTGTTGAAACACCATACTTAAAGAAATTAGAAGGATTATTAAGTCCTACTAAACAAATGGATCAATTATATCTGTTAGAAATGGAAATAAGTAAATTGAATGATGAAAGAAAGAATTTAGAATCTCTAAAAACTAAAATAGATCAAAAATATCGAGAAATTTCCAAGAAAATTAATGCTTTACCTACTCTTGAATTATTATTCCGGCAAGAACAAAAACTTTTAAGCAAAAAAGATAATCTCTTTGAAACAAGAAAAAATAAGAACGAATTGAATGATAATATTGAAATGCAAATCGATGATTTGGTAAAAAAAGTGGAAACTTTAAAAAAAGAACAAAAACCAGAATTTTTTGAATGGCAGAAGCGTTTAGAAAAGATTCCAGACGAATTTGATTTAAAAAACAATGAAAAGAAACATTGGTCAAAAATTAATGATGAAAAACAGAAATCATTATCTGAAATTCAAGAAATTATAAATGAAGAAACCGCTGAATTTACAAAAATAAACATTAGTCATAAAACAACCAAAAAAGAGTTTCAAAGTAGAGATCAAAAGGCATTTGAAGTATTTCAAGAACTAACTGGACTTGAAAATCAAATTAAGGATTTAAAAATTCAGAAAGAAAAGTATGAGTTAGATAAAAAGGCTCTAAAGGAAGAAGAAAATAAAATTAAACAAGAAAATCTTGAGTTTAATTTAAATTATGAAAGAAAACAAGACCAATTGAGTTCGCAACAAAATGATCTCCAATCCAAAATTTTAGATCTAGAAAAAGTAAATAAAGAGATTGGTCCAAAAATATTAAGTGAAGAAATAAAAATACGTCCAATTGAAGAAATTGAAAAAAGTCTTCTCGAACTGAATAAAGAATTAATGAAATACGCAGATATTGATGATACTTTAGAAGTAGAAAAAGAGAGAATTATTAAAACACTTAAAAAAATTGCTAAAAATCAAGCGCAAATTCAGAGAGACCTTATTGAAGCAGAAGAAACCGAAAAGAATTTAGAAAATACATATTACAAAAAGTTCAATAAAATTATCAAAAAACTAGAAGATTTAATTAATAAAAAATTTGAAATCTCTGAAATTAAAGCTCAGTGTTCAATTGATTTATCGGGTAAATTTGAAAATTTAGGCATAAAAATTAAAGCATCTTTATTAAAAGAACAACTACGAGAAATAACCGCATTAAGTGGGGGACAACGTTCTATCATTGCAATCTGTTTAATACTTTCTTTACAAGAGTTTAAATCAAGTAGGATAATTGTATTAGATGAGGCTGAATTATATTTAGATGAAAATAACGCCGAAATCGCCTATAAATTAATAAAGGGCGCAATCCAGATGAATAAAACACAAATAATAATATTTGTGCCAAAAGCATCTAAATATATTTATTCAATGGCAGATAAACTCATTGGAGTTGCAAGAAATGGAGCAATAGGGCCATCTACGATACTCCAACCTAAGATAATAAAGACTTAAAAGAAATTTGAATCATTATGGAAAAAAATAACTCCTCTATCCCGTCTATTATTGAAGAAATTCAAGAAATTTTTGATATAATTCATAGAGGGTCCAAACATGCTCTAAGTGTAGATTTAAACCCCATTTTTCAAAAATTTAAGCGATCCATAACTACACAAAATCTGAACGAGTCTTCCTCTGCATTTAGTAAGTTATGTAATATTATTGAAACAAAATTTAACGAATTACAGATGTATTTAGCCCTATTTGGTCAAGAAAAGAAATTCCTGACATTTTTAGAATCAAATCCTTCTGATATTGAAATATTCAATCTATTTAAAGGATGTTGGTATAAACCCTTTAATTTAAATGCATTATCTCTTGATTTTTTAGAGGAATCTAAAGATTCACTGGAAAACAGAATAAGAGAAGGTTATATAATCGAAAATCTTGAAATCCCACAAAAAGATGAAAATTTTTTATTAGAAATGCCTTCAAGTTCATTTCAAGAAATAATTGAAAACTATTTTAATAAAATATCTGAAAAATTACCATGTAATATGGAAGATCTCTTCGAAGATATCGAGAATCAGGAAGAAATATTTGAAAAATTTATTATGATTTTACATTTACTTCAAAATGGAAAAATAATGTATCAAAAACAGACAAATTTTATTTATATACCAGAAGGTGGAAAAGATGAATGAAATATCCTTATTGATGTATTTATTGAGTAAAAAAGACCAATTGGATGAGATGGGTTCAACCAAAGAAGAGATATTAGAGAAATTGCAAATTTCTGGGCGAGAGAAAGGATTTATATTTAAGAAACTATTAATTGAACTTTCTAGATATATATCTCCCTTAGGACTCGAAATCCAATATAATCCGTTAAATACCCATTGGTTCTTAACCTTTAAATCAGGTATGAGCGATCTGATTTTAGCAAACCCATTTCAAGATAAACCACGATTGGCTGCAACTTTATTTTGTGCAATAATTTTATGCTTAAAAAGTAATGGTATTGCAAAAATAGAAGAATTAAAGCGATTAAGAAATAAAAAAGATATCCGGGAAGACTTAAAAGATTTAGAAAAGCTAGGTTTTATAAAAATTTTAAAAAATCATAATGAAATTAATTTAACCCCACTTATTGGGTATTTATTGAACATATCTAAATTATTTATGAAATTATCATTAAAATTAAATGTTTGATCAAGATTGGAGCTAATATTTAATTTTTAAGTAAATTTTAATGAAGAGATCCATTAAATACAGTAATTCTTAAAAACTGTGAATTTTTTTGATAGATAATAATGTCTTCCTCAACAACTCAAAAAGAAAGTGAATCAACAAAATATACCGCTCTATTTAAGAAGTTGTGGCCAAATTTCGTCGTGTATAATTTTTGGGCACTAACTATTTCTTCCTTGTATATAAATACAACAATCGTCTCAAATATAATTTGGACTGGAGAAGAGATTCATGTTGGAGAACTAGGAATTTTATTTGGATCTGGAACATGGATGATGGGAATTTCAGGTTTGTTTTTTGGTTATTTAGCAGATAGGTTTAATCGCATAAAACTTATGACATTATCTATGATAATGTTTGGAGTTGGTATGATAATAAATGGATTTAGTCCAGAAGGGCAAGAATCCTTAACTTTTAACTTCTTTTTAGGATGTATTTTATTCAGAAATTTTTTTTGTGGTGGGTTTTGGCCTATAATTCTCTCATATACAAACGATACTGTAGAAGAATTTGAACGTTCTCGGTTTTTTGGTGCGATAAATGCCACTTTTCAAGTTTTTCAGATAAGTGGGATGTTAATTTCCACCTTGTTATTTCAAAATCAATTTTGGCGTGAATTTATGTGGGGTATGGGATTGTTATATTTAATTGGAGGTGTTATGATCTCTCTAAAAGGTATTGAACCTAAGAGAGGGGGTACCAAAAATCAATTAAAAGCAGTTTTATTCGAATCAGGGATCAAATATCAGTATAAATTAACAAAAAAAACATTTAGAACTACTATTTTAAAGCCTACTATTTGCATTTTATTTGTTGAGGGTATTTTTATTTCAATGTGTTTCTCATTGGTTGACTTTCTATTTATAACCTATTTACAATCACCACCTCATAACATTTCTCCCTTTATAACTACTGTATATTTGACTATATTTGGAATTTCTGGTGGCATTTTAGGATCTATCGGTTTTTCAAAGCTTTCTGATAGATTGGCAAATAAAAACTTCAAAAATCGCATTTACTTAATTGTTTTTTCAATAGTAATAGTATTTTCAACATATATTTTTTTATTTTTTATTCCAATACAGAGTATGACTCCCGTTCAAGGAAATGATTTAGTGTTTATTATAACTACTCCCGCATTTTGGTTACTTGGCATTGGCGCATTTATTTTTCGTTCCATTATAAGTATATATAGTATTAATCAGCCACCACTTATACAAAAAATTAATTTACCTGAAAGTCAAGGAATAATCAGTTCTTCCAGTCAATTTTTAGATTTTATAGGACTCGGAACAGGACCAATGATAGCTGGTTTAATTTTAGAGTTATATAACCAAAATTATCAAATTACAGTGCTAATTTCAATGATTATTGGAATTATAGGTGTATTCTTTTGGTTAATAGCAATAAAATGGATTAATAAAGATATTGAAACAATTTCCTCAATACTCAATCAACGAGCTGAAGAGATGGCTAGAATTAATGGGAAGTGATAATTTTTAATATCATGGCTGCCAAGTTGTCATTATAATCTTCCATACCTTCTAAATGTTCTCCTACAGTGTTGAAGAAATCCACAATTTCTATTTTTCTTTTTTCAAAGAAAGACTGGATTTTTTCTCTTGCTTCTTTAAGTTTTTTATCTTTTTGAGGTTTATTTCCTTTTATTAGGTCACATTTATTAAGACACACATAGATATGTTTAGGAAAGAAACGGACATCATTGAAAAAATCAAATTGCTCATCAATAGAGCGATCTAAAGCAAATACAACGATAATTTGTGAAGCGATCCGGCTAATTGTAATAATTCCCATACGAACTACAGCTCTCGCTTTATCACCTCCTGGGGCAAAAATCGTATGTGCTTTTTTTGAAGTTTCATCTCTAAAAATAACGCGATTGGGATGTATTGTTTTAGTTTCCTTTTTTTCTGTAGCTTCTCGAGGTAAAGTTGCCTCACCAGAAAAGTCAGTCTTTACAATTACACATTTTCTTCCACCTTCCAGTGTCTCGAGTTTTTGTTTATTAATATAACTTACAAATAATCTTAAGAGTGTTGTTTTTCCTACAGAAATATCACCTAATAACCCTAGATTCACCATCTTAATCTTCTTCCTCCTTTAATAATTTATTTAATAGAGTCTCATAATCAGGTATTAGATATTGTTCGAGTAGTGCACTATTATGGGCATT
This sequence comes from Promethearchaeota archaeon, assembly GCA_019058015.1. Lineage (GTDB taxonomy): Archaea > Asgardarchaeota > Lokiarchaeia > Sigyniarchaeales > SOKP01 > 6H3-1. The sequence goes on from JAHLWH010000268.1 coordinate 18,539, forward strand.
AATTAATCCTACAAAAACTTCCTTTAAATTCTTTGAATTTTTAATATATTTTATTATCGTTTCAGATTCTACTCCAGCTCTTAGTGGTTTTGGTTCAGTATCAAATCCAAAATTTTCACTCGGAGGCAAGGAGTCGAAAAACCCAAATGCAGTGTAGCCTTCATAAGCATAATAGCAAAAGAATCGAGATTTAATTGACTGAATAATCCTCGTCATATACACACTTGGATATAACTCTCCAAGGGTCATAGTTCCATCAAAAGTTATGAGATAATAGGGGCTTATAGGAGATTTTCTTAAGCCAAACATTTCTTGAGGAGGTAAACAAACAAAAGGAATTTTTTCTTCGATAATGGCCCATAAATCCCATCGTTCAGCATCATTTAAAATTTGTTTAACTTCATCGAAAGCATAGTAAAAATCTTGTTGAAAACTAAGTAGAGAACTTAGATAGACAGATAAAGAGGCAAAAGTTGCTTCTAATACGGGCTGCTTTTTACTATCTTCGCTAGGTTTTATTGTACCACGCCAGCTTCTTACTGCTGAATATGCAAATCCTTGAACATCAAAAAAATTCCCGGAAAGTATTATGAATTGCGGAATTTCTCCTTCCTCATCCTTGAGTAATTCTCTAGTTTTATCTAATAAAGCTATTTCAAGATTTATCTCTTTATAGCCAGAATGTAGTTGTGGCATTATCAGCCATTTATATTTCTTTTTTACCATAGATCAAAGCCCCTTCATTAATAATACTATTAAAATTTTTGAAGTCTTAAAAATAATACACAAGAATTGTCTAATAAATTTTCTTTTTTTAATAATTTCTTGACTTTACAAGTTATTTTACATTTAGTTTAGAAAAATATTATAATTTTGCGTTTAGGACGATAAAATTTCAAAAAATGGATCAAATTCCACCTATGGTAATAAAAATTATAAAAAATATCGCTTTAAATTTAATTTTGAAAATAAATCTTCTTGCGTTTAGGTTAATTGAGGTAAAATAGCCTTTTTATACCTGCCTTTGTCGAAAAATAAGTTTATTTTACTGATTTTTTCCAAATCATTTTTATTAGGTTTTATTTTTGTCGCTATTATGGAGACTTTGTTTTATTTATTGAAATTAAGAGATTTGGGTCCAAATCATAATATTTTAAATACTATAATTATGGGTCTATTTGAGGGGGGGTGTTGCTACATCGGTTATATTTTATATAACTCGAAAAATCTTTGAGAGAAACTTTAAAATTGTAGCCTTTTTCTTAGATTTATTTATTATCGTACTTATTTCAATTTTATCGGTGATCTTGATAATTGGTTTGGAAAATACATCAACCAGTTACCGAGTCATGTCTCATCCGTATATGATTCTCATATTAATTATTACGTATTTAACAGTTGTCATTTTCTTTTGGATAATCCCCCCTGAAGTTGATACAGAAAAACCGAGAAAGGAACTAACAGAAACAAGAAAATTTATCATGTACTTCTTTTTTGTATGTTTATTATTTTCGTTATTGCTGCTTTTATTTTGGATCCCCGCAGGGTTTCGGTATGTTCACGAGGGGGCAGTCGGAGGTCCGCATGAACCTGTTGATATCTATGCGGCCTCATTATGGTTCATATATAACGGAGTTCTAGAAAACCCTGCCCCTTTTATCGCTCCTGCAGCCGTAGGAATAAGATTTAAATTAATGAAAATAGAATAAATATTACCTAAATCTTTTTATCATACATAGTACGAATTATATAAATATCTATTAAAAAATTATATTATCAATTTATTTTAATTTTATTAGAAAAGAATTTAATTAAATAAGGCAGTCCAAACTTGAATAATATTAATCCTATTCGCGAATTAATTAACAAAATTAGTTCAGAAATTGCTGAGGGTCAAAATCAAGAAGCATACAAGACGTTCCTTGAAATTAAGGAAAATATAACCCCATTACATAATGAATTTCAGGAATTTATTGAAATAGGTGAAAAACTTCAAAATTTAATATATAATGAATCCAAAGTATTGGTACTTCTTGAACTTGGAGATTTATATCGTGACTTGTATAAATATGATATATCAAAGAAGAAGTATCAAGAAGCATTGCAAATTCAGAGACGATTATATGAAGGTGATCAAGACAGACATTTCTATTTACTCGGTTTAACACTTCTCCAACTTGGAAATATATATAGATTTTTAAGAAGATTTGATGAATCTGAGCGTTTATATCAAGATGCATTAGAATTACTTGAAGATATCCAAGATGAGGGTACACCAGAAATTTTAAAAGATATCGCACATACTAAAGTTGTTCTTGGAAATGCTTACAGACAATTAGATGATTTTGACAATGCAATTAGAAATTATGAAGAGGCAGAAGAAATTTTCTGGACATTTAAAAATGAGGATCGAATGCTTTATCTCGCAGGGATATCATGGGCTAAAGATAAAAAAGGAACATTACTTAAGGATAAAAGAAAATACAAGGAAGCAAAGGCATTATTTCTAGATGCTTTAGAAATAAGAAATGAATTGGCTCAAGAAAATCCTGAAAAATATGAACGTTATGTAGCACTAACACATACGAATTTAGGTATTTTATATAAAAACATGAGAGAAAATGAAAATTCCGAATTTCATCTCCTTAAAGCTTTAGAAATACGTGAAAGGTTAGTAAAAGTGAATCCAGATGCATTTTTGCTCGACCTTACTTATACAGAAGATCAACTGGGAAGTCTTTATAAAATTATGAAAAAGAATAGAGATGCCGAGAAATTTTATCAACGAGCTCTGAATGCAAGAGAAAATTTAGCAAGAAGAAACCCTGATATATTTTTAAATGAATATTTATGGTCTTTAGGAAATCTTGGAGATTTATACCAAAGAACTGATCGATATAAGGAAGCTGAAGGGATCTTTTTAAAATGTATAGAAATGTATGAAAATTTAATAGAACTAAATCGACAAGTATTTCTCCCTCTTGCTGCCAGAATATATGATAAACTAGCAAATGTTTATGTACAATTGAAGAATTATAATGATGCTAGAAATATTCTTTTAAATGAACTAGAATTATATGATGAGCTAATAGAAGAAGACCGTGATAAATACCTTTATTATCTCGCTAATGCTCAGAATTTTATTAGTGGAGTTTTTTCACAACTATATAAATATGATAGGGCGGAAGTGTATTTAATTCAATCTATAGCTAATTTTAACGAATTAGCTGAAAAAAATAGAAATAAATATTTGCCTACTATAGCAAGATTATATTTTACTTTAGGGAAAACATATCAAAAATTAAATCAAGTTGAAAATACTAGATTTGCTTATAATAACGCGTTGGATGCAAATATCGAATTACAAAGAAACAATCCTGAAAGATATACCAAATTTGTAAGAAGTATAGAAAGTATATTAAGGAAACTATAAAATATAATTTGGGAAAATGTTATAATGAATCTAAAACTTTCCTGATTCCTAATTCAATAAGGTCAAAATATTCTAATTTATTTACATTATTTATTTCAATTCTTTGAATGGAATCGAGATTTTTGCATTTTTCTATTTTCATTTCGAGGAGAGGTTCTTTTTCTTTAATTTTAATGAGAATTTGTTGAATAAAATCATTAATAAAGATTTCAGATTTTTCTCTCACGTTAATCTTCTCTGGTTCAACAAATTGAATTTCTACTTTTTTAAAGTCAAAAAATTTTAAAATACAGAGAAGATCGTTATTTTTAGAGAATAATTTTCTTTTTATTAAAGTCCCACTACCTTTATTTCCTATACTTTCTTTAAATAAATCTTCAGCACTCAATAAATTACTAGCAGTAGTAAAACTTTTTCCTGAGATCACTTTATTTAATTGATTTATTACTAACTTGAGTTCATTAACCTCCTCAGTAAGTTTTTTGATTAGTTCTTTTTTTTCAAGATATTGTTTATTAAGTGTTCTGTGAATATTTACTAATTTTTCAATTTCGTTTTTACCATCATCTTCCTTAAGATTCATATATTTAATTTAAAGTGTTTCTACTATATTAAATTATTATACTGATTAAATTAAGTGATATAAGGTAATTAAAATGAAGACTGCAATTATTACTCCAAATCCCTCTGATATAGAGGTTAAAATTATTATCAAGGAATTTCAAAAGAAAGGATTCGATGTTAAAACATTAATTCCGGGAGAAATAAATGTTTCTGTTGGTTTAAAAGTTAAGAATGAACCAAATTCAGAAAGATTTCTGTATAATATTTTCGAAGATATAGAGCCAAAAGGAGCTTTAGTAAGAGGTTTTGGCATGAACGTCACTCAAAAAATATTTTTCCGATTAGATATTTTAAGAATTTTAGAAAATATGGATATAAAATTAATAAATTCCCGAGAATCTTTAGAACTTGCCACAGATAAACTATTAACCTCCTTTTTATTTGAAAAAGAAGATATTCCAACGTTAAAAACAATAATATGCGAAAATCCAAATGATGCATTAGAAGCTTTTGAGATTTTAGGAGAAGATATTGTTTTGAAACCTATTTTTGGCTCGAAGGGTATTGGACTTACTAGAATAAATGATAGAGGTTTTGCAGAGAATGTCATTTATAAATTATCACGATTAAATGAGATTTTTTACCTTCAAGAATTCGTTCAACATAATAACCAGGATATTAGAATACTAGTTTTAGGGGATGAAGCAGTTGCAGGAATGTATCGTATTAGCGATAGTTGGAAAACAAATATTTTTACTGGAGCGCAGCCAAAACCAATAAATTTAAGTGATGAGTTGAAAGAATTAGCAGTTAAGGCTGCTAAAGCAACTAAAACAGAAATCGCAGGAGTGGATATATTAGAAACAGATAATGGATTAAAAGTAATAGAGGTAAACTCAATTCCTGGTTTTACAGCACTTCAAAAAGTAACAAAAATTAATTTGGCTGAAAAAATTGTTGAATACTATTTAGATCAGATAAAATAAGAGAAAAAAGGAAAAAAAAGTCTTAGTTAAATTTATAACACATCAATCAACGCTACAAGCCCACCTATTATAACAACTATGCCACCAACTAAATTAGCGAAAATAGCAATGAGAATTCCAAATATAATAAATAAAAACCAGTGATAAGGGATTGGATCATCCGGTTTTAAACATTGAAATAATACTACTATCGAAAATACAATTCCTAAAAGCCTATATAGTATTCCCTCAATATTAGCAGCTTGAACACCATTTATCATATCCATTATTGCAAAGACTACACCAACTAATGCCCCAATTACACAAATGAAGCTTATCAATTTGTAATTTTTATAATCCTTTTTAGCCAATTGAATTCACTTTACTTTATTTTTTTATAAAGAGTTTTTATAAAAAGAAAAACCTTTTTCATTTGAATTTTAAGATGATAAAAGTTCAAATTTTCTGTCCTAATAAATTATAATTAAACTCATTTTTTAAGATTAAAAACAGTTTATGCATAGGAAGTCCTATTACATTAGAGGGGGAACCTTCAATTTTATCAATAAATAATGAAGCTTTGTTTCGTATAGAATAAGCTCCAGTTCTTCCCTTCCATTCTCCTGTATTAATATATAATTTAATTTCATCTGTAGATAAATTTAGAAAGCTAATAATTGTGATATCGTAATCAGATATTATTTTATCTTCAAATGTTCTGGTTACTGCAATTGCTGAGATGAGATTGTGTGTATTATTATTTAATTTCTTAAGAATTTTTAGTGCGTGATTTTCATCATTAGCTTTGCCGATTATATGCCCTTTAAATTCTACAAGCGTATCAGCAGCGATTATTATTGCATCAATTCCCTTGATTTCCATTTTTTTTTTAACATCTAATGCTTTCCCTTTAGCCAATTCTTTGGCTAATTCAATTGGCGGTAATTCTTTGCTTTTTAATTTATCTTCGCTGAAATCGCTTATGAAGATTTCAAAATCCAGTTGAGCTCTCTCAAAACTTTTTGCTCGATCTCTCGAACCAGAGGCAAGAATTATTTTCGGATTTTCCATTTTAAATAATTTTCTTATTAATTCCTATTATTTGCATTTGAAAAAAAATATTATAAGATAAGGACAATTGCCCATATTCCAAATCCTATTAAGATCGGATTAAGAATATTATCACTTATATGTTTTGAAAAAATATCGATTATTAAAAATAAAAATGCTGCCACTGTAGCCATAATAAGAATCGTTCCTAAATTCACAGGCATAAAAGAGTGGTAAATAATAGCTATTAAAACCACAATCAAAAAAGTTGAGGTAAATCCTGCAATAAATCCTTCAATAGTTTTTTTAGATTGCTCGAAAATTTTATGTTTGCCGTATTTTTTTCCAATTAATGAAGCAGTAGCATCTGATACAGTAGTTATTAGTGCAACACTTGCAAAAATTGGAAAGGGTGCAAATATAAATGGCACAAAGCAGAGAACTAACGGTGTTGATGATACATGGGTTTCCAATTCATCAGCTATCATAGATTTCCTATACCAACGTACTGCCCAATTAGGCAATAAATAAGTTTTATTTAACTTTAAAATGTCAGCGATGGCAACCATCAAAACAAAACCAAATCCAATTGTAATAATAATCCAATAACAATATGAATAAACATCAATATTCCATTGAGTTAATACCCCAAATATATCAAGAATGTTCCCAATAGTCCAAATTATAAATATGACTCCAATAGGAATTACATGAATTATTTTTCTTTCAATGTCTTTTCGAAAATCATAATTCCAATTTTGGGTAAAAAATTTTTTAAAATTCTCATAATCTCTTTCAATTTTTAAAGATGGATTTTTCTTGCATACCAAAAATTCATGAGTAATAACTAAAGTCCATACAATTTCTTCTATTAAAATGAGTATTGAAGAGGTTAGCCATAGAAAGTTCAGTATATTTGGATCTAGAGTCGGGTTGTGAGATTGGTACATAAAAGGAAAAAGAAGCCCAGCTGCGAAAAATAATATTGCAACAATTAATTCATTTGTAAAAATTTTCTTTTGTCTTTTCTGTTTGTGATTTTTAAGAGTGAATATCATGAATATGATGCCGTGACCAAGGAATATCAAAGTAATTGGCAGAAAAAACATAATTTTATATTGTTTTCCTATCTTAAAAAGATAATTTGTAAAATTCTTTTATGAAAAAAAAATTCTAAGAGTGTGGTCTCCCTTCTTGATCCCATCCTCTTGACTCATAATATTTTGGTAGCAATTCATCAAGTGGAGGAATATTTTTTTTAGTACCTCCCTTAAGAATTGGTGTGAAGAATCTCGATCCGAACGTATCATCAGCTTTAGTTATCCCGCAATCCATATTATAAGAACGTTTTATATTAAAAATTCGCTCTCCAGTCTTCATCCATGTATCAACTGAATATGATCGCCCTGTAATTGCATTTAATGCTTTAATCCACGGTGTAATTTCATGTGAATACCAAAATCCAAAAATGCAACCACCACAGGCAGAATAAGCTTCGCTAGCATCTTGAATTTTAATAACAGCATCTACAGCCTCCTCCTTACTAAAGCGGTCCACCAATTTTGTAAGTCCCAATTCTTTTTTTAAAGTCATACCAGATGATAATTGCATTGGCTCATAACAATGATACGCACCCCGAGAAGTAGTTGCATAGTCTAAGGCGGTTAAATTGCTTGAACGCGGTTCATGTGCCGGAATTTCTAATCCTTTTCCGACTGTCGATAAATCTTGTGGGAGATTTCTAATTGCACAAAAATTCTTGACTCCCTCCGCAAGGTCATTTCCAATTCCCTCTCGATAAGTTATCATCTTGATGAGTTTTTCTATCGGTTCAATTGCTCCCCAAATTTGATAATTTTCACTTTTTTCTGGATCTTGTTTAAATCCTAGCTCACTGAGATCCATATTTAAGAGCTTGCGTTCGGCAGCTTCAAGAAAACAGGCTATATTCCCACCGAGAGAAATAAGATCTATCCCTAAATCATTTACTAACAGGTTCCATTTAATAAGAGCGTCTAAATCATCTACAAAAAGGTTAGAGCCCATCATAGCGAGCATTTCATATTCAGGCCATGCAACCCACTTTCCTTCATACTCAATATTCGCTCTACATGCGATAGGACAATTAAAACAGGCGTGATGCTTTATTTCTCCACGAGTTTGCAGGGCATAAAACCCAATCTTTTTTGTCCCAGGCCAACGACTCATCGTATAATTTTTTATTGGGATGTCCCCGATACTAATAAAGTTATCCATGTGGGCAAGCGTACCTGTTTCTCTCATTACATTAGCTAATGGTGATTCTTTCACCATTTCTCGTATTTTTTTTACGGCTACCTTAAGTGCATCGTTGTTATGAACTGAAGGTTTTCCTGTACCTCGAACGGCAATAGATTTTAGTTTTTTACTGCCCATTACTGCTCCCAAACCACATCTTCCTGCAGCATGGTCACTCTCGTTTATAATTGCGGCATATTTAACAAGATTTTCACCAGCAGGACCTATTGAAGCTGTTTTAATCTTATCATCTCCAATAATGTTTTTTAATTCAGTTTCAGTATAATGAATGCCTTTTCCCCATAAGTCAGAGGCATCTCGAATTTCAGCCGTTCCATCCTTAATCCATAAATAAACTGGTTTTTTACTTTTTCCTTTCACAATAACATGATCAAAGCCTGCACATTTAAGTTCTTTGCCAAAAAATCCACCAGCAGACGCTTCTCCTACAATTTTAGTCAACGGAGATTTAGCCATGACAAAATGACGTCCACAAAATGGAACTAATGTGCCACAAAATGGTCCAACTGAAAATATGAGAAGATTTTTGCTATCATAAGGGTCCTTATTTGCAGGTACTTCCCGCGTGAAGATAGCTGCAGCAACTCCTGCACCACCGAGATATTTTTCTTCAAGTTCGGTTGGAACTTCTTCTGAGGTAATGTTTCTCGTTTCCAAATCAATTCGAAGGATTTTTTCCGTTATTTATCACCTTTTTATGAATCTTTTTTTATTAGATTGAATTTTTGCATGTTTATCTTTTTGCTTTATTTATTTATAAATTTTCTATTAATTATTAAACATTATAGTCAGGAACTTGAATTATTTTAATAAAGAAATTGATAATAAATCAAACCAGAAAATCTTAGAAATAAAAATAATAGAGTTGAACAAATGGGAATTAAAAGATTGTCAGAAGCATTCAGTGGTTTTTTTATAACAATATCAATTATTAAAAATAAAATGGAAAATAAAAATGCCCAAATGAAGCCAAGAAAAAAGGAACTCAAGAAAAAACTAACTACTGTTGAACTAATAGTGCCTTCCCAACATTTATTCTTATTCCATTTAATTGGGTAATGTTTTGTTCTCATTCCAACTTGACTTGCAACTAAATCTCCAATTGAACTCATAGAAATAATTGCAAAAAAGGATAAGGGGGGCAAAAATGTTGCCGCGAATAAATGTCCAATAAAAAAATATAAAAAAGTTCCATAGGATTCCTTCTCTTCTTCTTTTAATAAACGCACGGAAATAAAATTAAGTGGAAATGAGAAATTTTTAGACTTTCTGGTAAACTCCATAAATAGAGTTATTATAGCAAAACAATATAGAACAACAATTAAGAAAAAATAAAACCAACCCAATGTATACAAATAGAAATGAATATTATTTACATCAGAATACATAGATGAGAAGAGAAATAATAGATCAGATTCCATGGGAAACATTCCATACAAATTTCCGGTATGTGAGTAGACTACTGAGCAGCCAATACTCCAAATTATAAAAAACGAGATAAAAATAATTATGTGTGGTAATTTCCGAATTATATCTCTATTCACAGGTTTCCATTCCCTAATATTTAATTTTCTTCTTTTTTTTCCAATTACATTTTCTTTTTTAATATTCCTTCTAGATTTTTCTTTTAAAATGTAATAAATTTTAACGATAATTGAGAATACAATAACCACGCTTAATATGATTGAAAGTGGTGTAAAAAATAGAGAAGGCAGAAAAAATCGCTCCCAAAATGCACCATTATACATTAAAATCATTAAAATTGAATAATGAAAAAAGATAATAAACAAAATTAAGAAACCTAAAATATTATCCAACAGATATTTTTTATTTGAATGATGTAAATATCCAAAAAGAATAAAGATATAGCACATAACCGTAAAGATATAAATTAAAAAAAAGTCTGTATCAAGCATTTTTTAAAAATTGGATATTTCTTACTTTTAACTAAATCTATAGTATATACTCTAATGATAAAAGAACTTAAGGAATTACAATAATTTTTAAACCTGTCTTTTCTTTCATAATTTTCATTCCTTCTGAGAGGAAATTATCCAGAGGAATTTTGTGAGAAATGAGTTTGTCAGTATCAATTGTATTATTTTTAATTAAACTTATCGCATCTAAGTAATCAACACCGCTAGAAATATATGAACCAAGAATTGATCTCTGCCAGCGAACGATATCATTAGGTTTAATTGTCCCCACCGCTCGTGAATCTTGTCCAAATAAAATTAACCTTCCTCTACTAGCCCATATCTTTTGAGCGATTTCAAAAGTCGAAGATTTACCTACGGCATCAATTACCACATCAGCTCCGTGGTTATTTGTTAAATCTTTTATTTCTTTCTCAACATCATCGGTCTCTGGATTAATCACATAGTTTGCACCTAATTCAAGAGCTTTTTTTCTTCTAAATTCCATTGGCTCAACAACAAATAATTGATTTATTGGATGTTTTCGTATTATAGACTCAATAATCAAGCCCATAGGGCCTGCTCCAAGAATTACAAGATTATCACATTCTTTCACACCCGCTATATTATGACAATGAACTGCACAAGAAAGCGGTTCGATTAGTGCTGCTTTTGTAAAATCTATATCTATTGGAAGTTGATAGAGTGCTCTACGTGGGATAACACAATATTTTGTAAATCCTCCATTTTGAAAAATCCCAAACGTTTGATCAGTTGCGAGAAATTCACATTGATTATCATACCCTCGCCTACAAGCCGGGCAAATCCCGCATTTTAAATTTGGATCAATAACAACTTTATCACCTTTTCTTAAATCTTTAACATCTTCACCTATATTCTCTACAATCCCACAAAATTCATGGCCTAAAATAACATTATCATTAGCCGGATGGGCTCCTTCCATGATTTTTAAATCAGTTCCACAAATCCCGCAAGCTTTGATTTCAATTAAAACATCATTATTTTGTTTTATTTCTGGAATATCCACTTGCTCTAAGGTAATTTCTCCCCCATTTTCACCTTTTTTATGAAAAACAGCTGCTAACATTTTACCCATATATACCCACTCTATTTTTTTTAAAATAAATTATTCTTCGATTTACTAATTCTTAAATTATTGATCAAAAATAGTTATTACATAAAGAAATATATTTTTAAATTATGGTTAAAATGAAAACAGTTTCATTATTTGCAAAATGGGATCCCAAGGAAGAATTCAAATTGGGATCGAAAGATATTGATGGAAAATTAACCTATTTAGGTTCTCAAGTCTGGCGGAATCCTGAAGTGAAAGTTATCAATAAAGAAAAACCGAAAATTAAACCAAATGAAGTCCTTATAAAAGTAAAAAGGTGTGGAATTTGTGGTTCTGATGTTCATATGGCTCAAAAAGATGAAGATGGATATATTTATTATCCCGGATTAACAGCTTTTCCATGTACGTTGGGTCATGAATTTTCAGGAGAAATAGTTGAGATTGGAGAGCAAGCAATATCTAAAAGAACAATAAAAAAATTTACAGCTGGAGAGCCAGTTACTGTTGAAGAGATGGTATGGTGTGGTGAGTGTAAACCGTGTTGTGATGGTTATCCAAATCACTGTGAAAGGTTGCAGGAAATTGGGTTTTCTATTGATGGAGCATATGCAGAATATATTGCTGTACCTGCTAAGTTATGTTGGAGTTTGAAAATATTAGAAGGTAAATATGGTGATATTTATAAATTAGGGAGTTTAACTGAGCCTACATCTGTTGCTTATAATGCCGTAATTGAAAGGGGAGGTGGAATTCGTCCAGGTGAAAATGTTATTATATTAGGAGCGGGACCAATTGGAATTGCTGCTGCAAAAATTTTAAAGACATCTGGAGCAGCGGTTTGTATTGTTTCAGAACCTGAAGAAAGTAGAGCAAAGTTAGCAAAAAGGATGGGTGCAGACTATATCATTAATCCAATAGAGGAAAATTTTGTTGAGCGCGTAAAAGAATTAACAGACGGAGAGGGAGCAAAATTATATCTCGAAGCTACAGGTCTTCCACATATTGTCACAGATGATATTCAAAACGCTATTTGGGAATGTAAAGGAGTTAATAGCACGGTTGTGATTGTTGCACGAGCCGAACAAAGAATGCCAGTTTGTGGAGAGTATTTTCAAGTCAAGAGAGCAAGAATTATAGGAAGTCAAGGACACAGCGGGCATAGTACGTTTCCAAATGTAATAAATTTGATGGCTTCTGGACTATGCGATATGTCTCCAATGATAACCAAAGAAATCTCTCTTAATCAAGTACCAGAAAATTTGAAATTATTGCAAACTGATAAAGAGAATTGTAAAATATCAGTAAATATAGACAATTGATTTATTATATATTTCTTATTTTATCAATTAATTCCTTACTTTTACTCTTAAAAACACGTATATAAGTATCTTTTTCTTGTTCCACATCAAATTTAGAAGTAATACCTCTTTTTTTTATTTCTTCAAGAAGATCCCATAGTGAGGCACTCGAAATATTTGCTGCTCGCTCTAATGTATCTCCTTTTTGATATAAATTAATAGCAACTTCTATTTTTTGCTGCTCAATCCCAGTATTAATTATTTTTCTAACAATTGTCGCTCTATCTACACCGAGTAAATCAGCTATACGATCAAGTTCATCAATTATCTCCTTCTTCATTCTTACTGAAAGATTGATCATTATTTATTTTAACATTTTTTTTATTTTCCTAATAAAATAATTTCATTTTCTTTAATTAATTTGATTAAGAAAATTTTTAATTGAATGGAAAAAAAAAGAATAATATAATTAAATTAAGGTGGATATCGTAGTTCATAGATACTCTTTCCGCCTTTTAATGGTCCTTTTATGTATTCCATTACTTCTTTAGGATCTCTTTGTGTTATACCTTCTATTGGAGGTAATTTTCCAGGAGGAAAAGTTTTCAATATATCATTTACTAATTTCTCAAGATAATCTAGGAGTGCCTCAATTCCTGGTTTTCCTTTCTCAAATGTTCCTTTACTGGACCAACCAACATTTCCCTCGGGATAAGCAGACACCTCTATCGGACCAAAACCAACCTGACCATACCATTTTATCGGTTTCTGATAAATATTACCTGCTTTATCAACATGTCCTTCAGGCATCCATCCAACCGGTTTATTATCAGTTGCATTTTCTAATTTTATCATCTCAGGAAATAAAACCATGGAGAATGATGTTTCAGCCTCATCTGCATGAATAAAAGGTGTATCAAATGGTCCGCCGTGTTCTTTATCCATACAATGCTCTGGAATTGCGTGATACCAATTTACATTACAAATAACTGCCGGCAATTGATAATTTTTTGCCCATTCATGAATCGCAGAAGGAATAACGTATTCTTGACCATGACCATTAAGTAATATTTGTTTTCTAAAACCTAAGTTCCATAAGCCAGCTATTACAGCTCGAATCATTCCTTTAAAATGTACTTCTGGCACAATGATGCTACCGGGCATTCCTACATGATGATAAGGATGGCTTCCATACCATAGTGGTTCAGCTACCGTACATCCAGTTTTTTCCGCAATCAATTCGGCCATTCGCGTCACAAGAAATGTATCTTCACCAATACACGCAGCGCCTCCATGATTTTCCGTCGATCCAAGAGGTACGATTATAACATCGTTTTTCTTTAATCGTTCTTGAATCTCAGTAATACTCATTGTTTGTAAATAAATCCCTTGGGGTTTATCCATTATGCCTCCTTTCGGTGGCAAATCCCATTTACTCATATTTTATCACATGAATATATTTAATTTAATTAATTTAGTTAATCAAGCATAAGTGATAAATTTATTTAGGAAGTGAAAATAAAGGTGGTTTATTTTCTTTTATCTTTCCTTAAACAATCAAAATTGAGATAAGTGTTTTATTCAAATTAAGATTAAAGAAGAAAATATTTTTTATTCCCAAAAAAGTAAAAAATTATTAATAGAAGTAATCAATTATTAATCATTCTTAAAAGTTAATATAAGAATTTCAAGGGAGAAAATTAAAAATTATTGATGGTGTATGCTTCAAGGAGAAACTGAAGAGGTTTTATTAGAAAAAGCAAGGTTTGAAGAGAAAAGTTATAATTGGACGGAAGTTGCTAGGCTGTACGAACAGGTAGTGCAGGTTTATTTAGATAAAAAAGTTGTTGAGAAGGCTGCAGAGTGTTACAAAAAGATTGGATATGCTTATTCACGTGCTGCTAATAAATCCGATTCTGCAGAAGAATATTTGAAATTAAATAAAAATGCTGTTAAAGCTTATAAAAAGGCTGCCGATATCTATAAAGAGATCGATAAAAGTGTTGAAGTGTTAGAATGTGAAGCAGAAGCTTTATACTTCAATGGAATTATGGAGGATTCCCTTATAGGAGCATATAATTCTTACAGAAAATCTTATGAACTTTTTATTAAGGCAAGCGAGATTTATTCCAAGAAAAGTGATCAAGAAAGTTTTGCGAGAACTCTGAGCCGAGCAATTACGTCTTTCAGTCTATTTTCATCTACTTTTCATGAACATGGTTATTTTAAGCAATCATTTCAAGAAGGAAAGGATTTATCAATTAAATCCTGGAATGCTTCAATGCAAATTAAAAATACTCAATACATAGCCGAAACTTTAAGCGCTGAATGGCGTTTATTAGTGAATTTAACATTTGTTATAGATTTTAAGTGGGATGAAAAGTTCAAGGAATGGTGTAATGAAGCTCTTTTAAGATGTGATAAAAGTTTAATGCTTATAGAGGAAAGTGATGATTTTGGATTTCTTGGAATAATTTACTCTACTGTTGGTAGTTTATATGGGTTCTATGGAGTTGAACTTATTGAAAATGAAATTAAGCAAAGGCAAAATATTAATAAAGGATTAAAATTGCTTGAAAAGGGTTTGGGATACGCAAGAAAAGCTGAAGACAAGCAAATAATACTTTGGTCAGTATTTTGGTTAGATTGGTGGGCTTGGCTTGGTGGTAGAGTTGATTATCTTCAGAAGAGAATATTTGATGACCTTCAAATATATGAGAAAATATCTAAAATATACAAAAATTTATTCAACGTCTGGCATTGGTATGCTAATATTTTGCCTGCAATCTATTATGCAAATTTTGCTCAGAGAAGCTTTTTTACTTCAGCTCAGAGGAAAAAATATGCTGAAAAAGGAATTAAATATGCTAACACATGTATAAAAATTTCATCTCTTTCACCTTGGTCTACATTAACATATCAGCTGTTGACTTGGATATATTCACAATTAACTACTCATACTAAAGTAAAGGATGAAAGGGATAAAAATGCTCAAAAGATGTTAGAATACGCTAAAAAAGCTGAAAAAATTGCTGAAAATTGCGAAGGAGGATTAGCTAGAGCTGCTCAATACTCATCTATGTTCAGAGCCTATAAAACTCTTGCGGATATCGCCGAGAATAAGGAAGATAGAATTAAGATGTTATCGGTTGCTATAAATGCATCTAAGAAGTATATAGAACACTCCATGGAGTCTCGGACTGGTATTATAACAGCCCAAATACGGTTAGGTCTTCTCTATGAAGAACTTGGCATCATAACTGTGGAAATAGACCCATTAATGCAGGCAAGGGAGAGTTTCCTAAATGTAATTAAAGAAAGTCTTGAAAAGGGGTACTATTCTTATGCAGCAGTCACTCACGAATATATTGCACATATAGAGGATCGACTAGGAAATCATACAGCCTCCGCAGAACATTATGAGAAAGCCCAAGAAAGTCATACAGAATCGTTGAAAGCCATCGAGTATAACCCATTAAAAAACAGAGTTAAGGAAAAAATAAACTATACTCGTGCTTGGAATCTAATTGAACAAGCTAAAACTTATCATAAAAGGGAAAACCACTTAAAAGCCAAGGAATGTTACGAAAAATCATATGAAATTCTAAAAGAACTACCAAGTTACAATTATGAAGCACTCTATTATACTGCGTGGATCACTCAAGAGGAAGCAGAGCAACTCAGTAAGCAAGAGAAGCACAAAGAAGCAATAGAGAGTTTCGAAAAGACTAAAAAAATCTTTAATGACACTATAAAGATGCTGATAAAATCTGCTAACCAATCTAAAGAAAAAAATGAAAGAGTAAGAATCAAGAAACTTGAGAAAGTAGCTGATATAAGAATGAATCATTGCTCAGCCAGAGCTGATCTTGAGAAAGCAAGAATTTTAGGAAAACAGGGAGAACATCTCGCAGCTGCAGAAAAATTTTTATCCGCAGCTTCCCAATTCAGAGATATTTGCAAACTCTTCAAAATTAAGCGAGAACGAGAGGAATTAGAAGCTGTTTATTATCTTTGTAAAGCTTGGGAAAGCATGGAACTTGCGGAGAAATACGAGGACCCTGATAGGTTCGAAAAAGCGGCAAATCTATTTTCAAAAGCCAGTAAACTCTTTACCGAAAGCAAACTAAAGTTGCTGGCTTCGGGAAATTCCGCCTTCTGTCAAGCAATGGAGCACGGTTGCAAGTTCGACGAGTCAATAGAAATGGAAATTAAAGCGCAATTATATCCAAAGATTAAATTGATAATTAGAAAAGCAGCAACATTATATGGAAAGGGTGGTTTTGAAAGTGGGGCTGATTGGGCTCTGGCAACATCAGCTTATTTTGATGCAGCATGGCACTTAATTAGGGCAGACGAGGAATTAGAGCTTAACAAAAGGAGGGAACTTCTAGGGATTGGATCTAAGTATTTGAGATCAGCCGCAGAACTTTTTAGTAAAACTGGTTATAAAGATAAGGAAAAGGAAGTTCAAGAGCGTTTAGAAAGATTGGAGAAAGAAGACAAGATTTTATTCTCAGCTTTAAGCACTATAAGAGAACCCTCTATCTCAAGAAGTACATTAGGCATCGTTGCCCCTGCTTGCCCAATAGAAACCAGCCAATCTCCAAGAGTAAGCGAAGCACGACAGATCAACGAAGAATCAAGGAGAGTCATGGAAGAAATGGTGGCAAAAAAGAAATACAACCTTATCTACAGAGATTTACTCAAAGAGTATCCTAAAATTCAAAGAAGAGAATGCAGAGTAGGCATCGCCCAAATTGGTTTATCTAACACAGGTGATATATTAAGTGAATTCTATGAAGAGAACACTTTAGGTCTTTTAGGTTTACGAGAGGATAAAGTTGAAAATGTTAGAAATTTGGTTAAAAACATGATTGAAATGGCTAATACAAAAGGAGTTAATATCCTACTTTTCCCAGAAATGACCATCGACCTCAATTACGGTGAATTACTCGAAGATATATCAAACCTTGCAAAAGCCTATGAAATGTATATAATTCCAGGATCATATCACGACCAAGAAATAAAGCGAAACTTCAGTGTGGTAATAGGACCAGAAGGGATTCTCTGGGAACAAGAGAAACATATCCCAGCTATTATACACTTTGAGGGGAAAAGATTTAAGGAAGGAATAGATGTGGGAGACATTCCTCGAAAAACCATCATCTGCAATACGGAGTTTGGAAGAATCGCAATTGTTATATGCCGAGACTTCCTTGATATGGATCTTAGGGTGGAATTAAAAAACTTTGAGCCACCGGTGGATATAATTCTCAACCCAGCCTTCACGCCTGTTTCAGCTGACTTCAAAGCAGCCCACTTTGATGCCCGTAGATCTATCTATGCCTACTGTTTCTTCGCTAACGTTGCCGAATTTGGTGATTCTCTCATATATACGCCAGAAAAAGAACGTATTGAAAGAACAATACAACCAAAGGAAGAGGATTTAATCTATAAGGATATAGACCTCTTCAAACTGCGTTCAGAACGCAAAAAATGGGAAAAAGAACAAAGTAAAGTAAGAAGATTTATCCAAAGCACAAGAGAATAGAATTATTGAACACCTTATTCTATAAAATTATAAAAAATAGATTGAAAAATTAAGAAAAATATTATTAATTTTTATTTTCCTTTCCATTTGGGTTTGGTTTTTTGGAGTTTTGCTAAAGCACCTATCGTAGCATCTTTTGTTTGAAGCAATTGGGAACTTACCAGAGTTTCTAATTCCAATCCGAAAGCCACATCCTTACCATAACAGTCATCAATTAATTTTTTTGCTAAACCAACTGCTAAAGGAGCGCTATCAATTAATTCGTCTGTATATTGTTTAATTAATGAATCTAATTCTTCTGGAGTTTTTGCTACTCGATTTATGACTCCTAAGCGATATGCTTCATTTCCATCAAATTGTCTCCCTGTAAGAACAATATCTTTGGTATTTGGGATACCCACAAGTCTTACTAGCCTGCAACATCCACCTACATCAGGATTCATTCCGATTTTAGTTTCTAACATACTAAATATTGCCGAATCCATGGCAAATCGAAAATCACATGCAAGAGC
>JAHLWH010000003.1 GCA_019058015.1 Promethearchaeota archaeon
ATTTATTTTCTAATGATATTTTAAAAGTAATTCATTAAAAAATTCATAATAAGTTTTATTAACAATAAAAAGTGGCTTGCTCATCGCAAGCCATATTTATTTTGGCGGAGGAGGACGCAACCAATTCGAACTATTTCTGAAATATCAGCCCATATAAAAATATTACCTATTAGACAAATTCCTTTATATCAAAAACTCTCCATAAAGGCAAAACAGTTACATACTTTGGGAATGTCTTACCAGAAGATAGCGGAAAGCTTAAATACTAGTGAGGCACTATTGTGAGAGCATGTAAATATAATAACAATTGATTCTTATACCTATTTTTTCACTTCTACAAAAACAAAAGTTATCTCTATTTAGTTATTTGTGTATTTACATATATAGACATTATTATTACAATAAGTCTCATGTCTACAAATACTGCCACTGTCAGCAAAGCCGCTTTACAATACAGAACCAGGAAGCCCCAGTATAGCCCATATTATCAGTGTATCGAAGACCACTGCGAGGAATTTAAAGATCTTATGAGTGCATATTTGAATCAAAATATGGATACTTAAGACCACATATAGAAAAAGTAATCTACCAGTTTATGGATTGCGGTATTTTACATAACGGTTTTGCCAGGGTTAAGTGCAAAGATTGTAACTATGAATACCTGCTGGCCTTTTCCTGCAAAAGAAGACACTTCTGTCCATCATGCCATGCTAAAAGAGTGGTCGAGTTCGGAGAATGGCTGTGTGGAAATGTACTTAAGAAGGTTCCCCACAGGCACTTTTTATTCTCTATACCAAAGATACTTAGAAAGTATTTTCTCTTTAATAGAGGCCTACTTAAGGAATTATCGAAGATCTCCTGGGAAATATTAAAGCATTACTACCAGAATACCTGTAGGAAAACTGGAGGCATTCCTGCAGCTGTAGCAGTTATCCAGACTTTAGGGGACTTTCTTGGGTTCAATCCCCATATGCATATACTGGCAAGTGACAGATGCTTTGGATATGATGGATTCTTTTACGCCTCCCCCATTAGAATAAACACCTCAAGTCTTGAGGAGCTTTTTATATACAGGGTGTTTAAAATGCTACTAGTAAAAGGTCTTATTACAGAGAGATTAGTAGAACTTATACTTTACTGGAGGCATTCTGGCTTCGAATATTATATTTTCAATGCTTCTTAAAGTAGATTATGGTGATCATCATTCATGTTTGATACTTTGGAGATCCATAAGCAAATTCTTATAAATTTCTTTATATAAAAATTATTTTCTTCATTTTTTAAAACGTAGAAACAGAAAAAAATAAAAACCTTTAGAAGAGGCTACAAATAATGCTTTTTACTAGGTTTTACTACTATATGATACATTTAGGGTAATTAATCTAAAACTTGGTTTTTAAGTAATAATAAATATTAATCTTAAGTTTTCATGCTATCCGTTTTTGTAGTTAGACTATTTTTATTACAACAAAACACTCTTTAATCTCTTATTGAATGGCTTTCCTATTCAGTTTTCTTCATGTAGTCAGGAATGTCTATTATAAAAACAATGTCCCGATTATCACCTTCTGTATAAAATGAAAGTTTTAAATTACTAATTAGAACTGTGAATATTATTGGAAGCGCCATATTTAACGTCAGATTTCCCGGAATATATAAATTTTCTGTTAAATTATCTGGCTTTTCGCCCGTTGAAATTATTATCTCATTTCTAGTAGTAGAAACCGCCCATAGTTTCCCCCAATCGTAAAACTTACGTTTAGGTACTAAAAATTTTTCGATCTCCTTTCTTATTCTTTCTTCATTAAATGAAATATTTTCAATAGAATGAGCACAATAATTCCTTAGTTTTCTTATAATCTGAATATCATGATAAACATCCGAATCTATCCAACCAGCACAAAAAGCAAGGTTTAATTTAGAAGAAAGCGTTGCAAAAGGGCCGTTTGTTGAAAATAGATCTTTACGGGCTTTTTTATTTCCTTTCGAAAATTCGTTTTGGAGTTTCACACGTAGAAAATAATCAATCCAAGAAGTTACTAATATTAATTTGGCACGGTCAGATTCATTTTTTAGTGACTCAAATATTTGACCGTGCAAATTCTTTTCAAATTCACTATATATTTTTTCTTTTTTATTCTCATCCATAATGATATTTTCTAGTATAACATTTTAATATATAGAATTCTATAATATTCAAAATATTAAATATTATACGGAATTCTTTATAATCATAATTTATACAGAAATTTAATATATCAAGAGATAAATAAAAATACAAGACCACAGCTGGCCGATTGTCTTCCTCTTGCGCAAGCTTTTTGCAGATAACGTTTTTCCGGCTTTGTGAAGTGCGAAGCATTTATGCGGAGTGAAACAAAGTTGCAAAGCCCTGTTAGGCGACTGTTTTGCCTTTATGGAGAGTTTTTGATATAAAGGAATTTGTCTAATAGGTAATATTTTTATATGGGCTGATATTTCAGAAATAGTTCGAATTGGTATCACTGGCGGAGGAGGGGGGATTCGAACCCACGAGACGATTTTCATCGTCTACGATATTTCCAGTATCGCCAGATCGTCCACTCCTGCACTCCTCCACGCTTATTTCTTCTATTCATAAAATATTATATCAATTTACCACAAAAGGTGTTCACAAATAAAAGAGGTTGAGGAAATAAAAAAATTTCTATTTAATAATTCTAATATGTCCCATG
>JAHLWH010000269.1 GCA_019058015.1 Promethearchaeota archaeon
CCTGCATGTGGTTCTGGAATATTTCTGATTTCGATAGCAGAATTATTGTTCAATTTACTTAGAAAGATTTGTAGTAAATTTGAAATTAAATTAAATAATAAAACTAATTTCCGAGATTGGGAGTTAAGAAAGGAAATTATTAATAATGCTCTCCATGGAATTGATGTTGATTCTTCAGCAATTCAAATTTGCGAAATGAATCTCATATTTTGGTTAATCCAGGATGTATCAAAAAATGATCTTCAAGAAATAAGAATAGAAAATCTCAACATAAAATCCAATATTAAAAATCAAAATGCTCTGATGGTTAAAGAAGTTGAAAAAAAATTTGATATAATTTTAGGAAATCCACCTTATGGTAATATTATGAGCCCCCAAGAAAAATTTCAACTAAAAGAATACATTTTTTTTACAAATGATATTTATTGCGCATTTTTAATACAAACTCTTAAATTTTCAAAAGGGATAATAGGTTATCTTATACCAAAATCATTTCTTTTGAGACAAAATTATCTTGATTTAAGAAATTATCTTTTGGAAAATTCTAATTTTGTGGAAATAATTGACCTCGGATCTAAAATTTTTAAAGGTGCTACAAATGAAGTTCAAATTTTTTTATACGAAAATTTCAATAGAAAGAATGAGAAAAGGGATAATGAGACGAAAATTAAAGATTTTTCAAATAATGTGATTAACACTTATCTTAATCACGAATTTGATCAACTTAAAATTTGTGATCAAAATAGGAATTGTAAGTTATACGATAAACAACGGAGATTTTTTGCATATACCTTCAATAAAACATGTCCTTTTTGCGACCAGCAAGCAAGAAATTTAAATCGAATCAGAATAAAATTAGATTCTAAAAAAATTAAGATAATTGATTACATAGAGAAAAACTCAGATTTAAACTATTTAAAAATAAGAAATTTTAAGATGGTACGTGGGGAAGAGGAAACCCCATTAAAAAGACTCAGAAAAATAATAAAGCAAAAACGATTTTTAGAATTTAAAAGTGAATATTTTCTTTTCAATGCAAAACAAGACATTGAAAAATTTAGAATCAAAAAGAATAAAGCCGTAAATCTTTCTGGTTTTTCTACTAAGAAGGATATCTTATTTTATAAAAACCCTAAATTGCTCATAAAACATAATACTATATACCCAGTGACAGTTTTTGTGAAAGAAAGAGCAATTTTTACATCCTCAGTATATTCTTTATTAGGTGAAGAAACTCACTTAAAAGCCTTATCATTATTATTGAATTCTCAATTGATGAAATTTTATTGTATTTATGGTATAAATAATCAGCAAGATACAACAATTAATTTAAATCAATATATGATAAGGCATTTGCCTATAAATTTATCTGAGAATGTAAAATCATTTAGTAAAATCTATGATGTTATTATTTCTTTAATTAAATTCAGCAACTCCAAGGCTGAATTCTTTATTGAATTAACTGATCTGATTATTTATCAAACTTATTTTAAGAACTTAAAAGATTTACCTGATTTATTAGATATTTTTAATGAGTATATAAAAAATTACACATTAAAGATAGAAAATTTAGAGACTCTCTCAAGGCTTAAAGAATTCATTGAGAATAGTAATATTTTCAAATCTGTAAAAACCAAAATATATTTAAATCCTTGGATTCAAGAGATAATTAAGGTTTAAAGAAAAAAAATAATTCGACTCTTTAAAAAAGGTGATAATAATAAATATCTCAAAATTTATTTCCGAGCATTTAATCAATAAAGAAGTTGATGTATATTGTGATCCAGACTCCATTTTTTCTGGAAAGGCAATTGGGTGTGCAGATAATGTGTTAACTTTAATGGATAAAACTGCAACAATGACTTTTATAAATATTCCACACATAAAAGCCATCTGGGAAAAAAAAAGGGAAAAAAGCGATAAATAGTCATTAAATATATTTTAATCTATTTTAAGATTAAATAGTTTTTTAGCATTTTTATAAAATATATTTCTATAAAAGTTTCTTGATAAATCGAGATCTAACAATCCTAATAAGGAATTTTCATAAGAATAAGGAATATTTGGGAAATCAGAACCAAAAAGAATACGATCTTGATAAGATAAGAGTACTTCTGGTTTTGGGCGTTTAATCTTTCTTTCGGGAAATATATTATCACGGATATAAATCATTGTAGTGTCCAAGTACATATTTTCATGTTTATCAAGTAATTTAATGAATTGATCATATTCGAATGCACCCATATGTGCAATGATGAGCTTCATATCTGGAAAATTATCCAGAAATTTTTGAAAATTTTTTATTCCTACATATTCATTTCTATATGGTGCTGTTCCTGCATGCCATGTGATAATTTTATTATATTTTTCAACAATTTTGTAGATCTTCTTCATTCTCGGGTCGTTTGGATAAAACTCTTGTACTAAAGGTTGAATTTTTATTCCTTGAAAATTATAAAGTTTAAATAATTTTTCAATATATTCTTCACGATTTTCATCTTCTGGCCAAACAGTTCCAAATGGTATTGCATTAGGATTTTCTTTCACAAATTCATTTGTCCATTCATTCATTTCTTCTGCGATGTCTTTTTTATGTGCGTAATTTAAGGTTGTAAATTTAAAAATTGTAAATTTTTCTAAAGTATGAATTAACTCATCATTTGGTAATTTATAAAATATTGGCCACTTATGCTTTTCAAAAAAATTCCAAATAGATTTAAACATTTTAGGTGGAAAAAAATGAGTATGTGAATCAATATATTTAAAATCTTTTAGAGTATATACCATTATTCAATTTAATAAAGAGTTAATATTATTAAAATATTTAGTAATGTTTAGTTATATATTATTAGAGATGAGTGATTTAAATTTAAACCAAAAAAAAGAATTTTATGATTATATTGGTAATAGTATAAAGTTTTTTAACGAAAAAATTGATGAGTTTAATTTTCCAATTAGAATTTTTACTCATTATGACGCCGATGGATTATGTTCTGGCGCGATCCTTTCCGTTATGTTATTTAGAGAAAAAATTCCTTATCATCTTACAATCAAAAAGCAGTTAGATAGAAAAATTATCCAAGAAATAGCAAAATTTACTGAGAAATCTAATAATTTTGTGATTTTTTCTGATTTTGGAAGCGGACAATGTCAGGAAATCGAAAATAACATTAAAAAAGGTCAATATATGATTTTAGATCATCATTTACCCCAAAAAATTGCCAATAAAGAAATGAAAAAAGAATTGAAAATTTTAAGAGAGAAACACTTTCCATATCATGTTAATCCATATTTTTTTGAAATAGACGGAAGTTTAGATGTTGCAGCGGCAGGTATATGTTATCTTTTCTCGAAAATTATGAACTCTAATAATATTGATTTATCTCCCTTGGCAGTAGTCGCAGCAACAGGAGATATACAAAATCAAGGACCCAATAGGACTTTTGTGGGTTTAAATTATGACATTTTAAACGATGCATTAAAAGAAAAAAAAATTGAAGTAAAAATAGATTTAAATTTCTCAAGTTTTAAACCATTAAATCAAGCTATTGCATATTCAAATGAGATTCAACTTCCAGGATTATCTCAACGTGAAGATGTCTCTTTAAAATTTCTCCAAAAAACAGGAATCTTTGTTGAAAATGTTGATGGAAATATAAAAACTCTGAATGATTTTAGTTGGGACGAGAAAAGAATTATTTCCTCAGCAATAGTTAAGTATGCTGTGGATTCCTGTGGATTTGATCTAGCAGAAATTACTAAAAAATTAATTATCAATAAATATCTGCTTTTAGATGAGAGCAACTATCTAGAGATTTCAGAAACAAGTGAATTCTCCCGTCTTCTCAACTCCTGTGGAAGAACAGGGAATGCTTCCTTGGGTATTGCCATCGCTATGGGGGATAGAGATAAGAGTATAGAAAAGGTTAGAAAAATTTTAAAAAATTACAAAAGTAAATTATCTAAAAGTATAGAGTGGGTATTGTCTGAAAAAAAGTTAAAGAGTTTGGATTATATTCATTATTTTTATGGAGAAGATATAATACCGGAAGAAATTATTGGAACTATTTGTTCCATGTTAATAAATTCTCAATTAATAGATAGAACAAAGCCGATTCTTGGTTATGCAAATAAGATTGGTGAGGATTTCTACAAAGTTTCAGCAAGAGCAACAATAGATTTAGTAAATGATGGTGTAAATCTTTCACAAGTAATAAAGGAAG
>JAHLWH010000270.1 GCA_019058015.1 Promethearchaeota archaeon
GAACATATATTCCGTATTCATCACATAAATCGTACCATTTCGGATGGTTAGGATAGTGACTCGTTCGAACGGCATTTATGTTATATTGTTTCAATAACTTTATGTCTTCAACCATTCTACGATATGGTATCGCATGCCCATTATCGGGATCATGCTCATGCCTATTTACTCCTTTAAAAATGATTGATTTTCCATTAATATATATTCCCCCATCATTTTTGATTTCAACCTTTCTGAAACCATATTTGCAATGCTCAACTTCAATGATTTTATTATTGGAATTTGTCAAGATTAAAAATAAATCATAAAGATAAGGAATTTCAGCTGACCATTTCTTAGGATTTTCAACGTTCGCTTGCAGCTCAATAATGCTTTCAGTTTTGGCTTTAACCGTTAAACTTTCTTTTACGAGAAATTCATAGGGAATAGATAATTTTTCTGTATCTGATAATAAAATTTCTATAGTGTGAGAATCAGCATCATTATTTCCATAATTACAAATTTTAACTCTTAGTTTTAAAATAGCATTCTCATTTTTTTTATCAAGATCACAATGAACGAAAAAATCCCTAATATGAATTTTAGGAGTAGAAAATAGAAAAACATCTCGAAATATTCCGCTAAATCTCCACATATCCTGGTCTTCGAGATAAGACCCATCAGACCACCGGTAAACCTCAACACATAAAATGTTTACACTCAATTGTAAATATTTTGTGATATTGAACTCGGCAGCCGTCATACTACCTTGGCTATATCCGACCTTTATTCCATTAATCCAAATATAAAATGCTGATTTTACCCCATTAAAATGAATAAAAATTTCACGCTCTTCCCATTCATCAGGAATGGTAAAGTTCGTTCTATAAGAGCCTACGGGGTTATAATCATGATCAATACTGGGGACTTCTTGTGTTTTAACGCTATAAGGATAATTAACATTTGTATATATCGGTATTCCATATCCTCGCATTTGCCAATTGCTTGGAACATCAATACTATCCCAATTATCTACTTCAAAATCAATCTGATAAAAATTTTTTGGTCTGCTGGATGGTTTATTAACCCAATTAAATTTCCAATTACCATTAAGAGATTTATAATAAGACGATTCGTCAGGATCTTTTAATGCAGATTCAAGATCTGAAAATGGAATAAGTGTATTATGAGCAGGCTCTTTATTTCGGCTAATTATCTGAGAATTTTCCCAGTCATTTTTATTATTTGATTGTTCTGTCATATTTTTTAATTTCTATTTTGTTATGAACATTTATTTATTTTTATGTACTCAATTAAATGATAAAAATCTTAAAGGAAAGGAAAAGAAAACATAAGAAATATATAATATTCGAATTTATTTTGAATTAACAAAAATTTTTCAATATTTTAAAGTATTTGGTAATTTAAAAAGGTGTTTTTAAATTATAGAAGAAAAGATTGGTTGGGTTGGCACAGGCGTAATGGGAAAATCCATGTGTGCTCATATTTTAAAAGCCGGTTATCATATATCAGTATATAACCGAACGAAGGAAAAAGCAAAAGAATTAATAGAAGGAGGGGCTCAATGGTGTTCAAACCCAAAAAAAGTTGCTGAAATTTGCGATATTGTGTTTACCATTGTGGGATTTCCCCAAGATGTTGAAGAAGTATATCTTGGTGAAAATGGCATTTTAAAAGGAATTCGTGAAGGTTCAATTATCGTTGATATGACCACTTCTGAGCCATCCTTAGCTCAAAAAATATATAATGTAGCAAAAAAGAAAAATGTTAATTCTATCGATGCTCCAGTTTCTGGTGGGGATGTTGGTGCTCGAGAGGGAACCTTAGCGATAATGGCAGGGGGAGATAAGGAGGTTTATGATAAAGTTTTGCCATTATTTAAATTAATGGGAAAAAATATAGCTTACATGGGTAAAGCAGGCTCGGGACAGCATACAAAAATGAGCAATCAAATTCTAATAGCATCAACAATGATAGGTGTAGTTGAATCTCTTCTTTATGCTTATAAAGCAAATCTTGATTTAAGCGAGGTTATTAACGTTATCGGTAAAGGTGCGGCGGGATCTTGGTCAATTAATAATCTAGGACCACGTATTGTAGAAGGTAATTTTGATCCAGGATTTTTTATTAAACATTTCGTAAAGGACATGGGAATTGCACTTCAAGAAGCGAAGCGAATGAATCTTTCCCTCCCTGGACTTTCTCTTGTTAATCAATTCTATATATCTGCAGTGGCATTAGGATTTGAGAATCTAGGAACTCATGGACTTTATAAAGTGCTTGCTAAAATGAATGGAATAAACATATAAAAGGATAATTTTTAATACTATAAATAAAAATTCTATAGATTATAGTTAAATATTCTTTTAATGCTGATAGAAATTAAAATCTCATAAACAATTAATTTAAGCATAAAACATTATGAACATTTTAGGGTTTAATATTCTATGAAGAGTAAAGAATTCAAAATTGGAAGAGTTGTCGTAGCAAAATTAACGGGTGGAGAAGATATTTTAGATTCTGTTATGAAACTTGTGAAAGTGCATAAAGTTAAATCAGGATTAGTCAATGTGATTGGTGCATGTAAGAAATTTACAATTGGTTATTTTAATATTGACACCAAGGAATATCAATTTAAAACATTCGAAACTCCTGTTGAGATGACGACTTGTATGGGCTTTATTGCCCAGAAAGACGGAGAGCCAATAATTCACCTGCATATAACCCTTGGGAATGCAGATTATTCAATCATTGGAGGTCATTTAAGCCAACCCTCTATCATCAGTGTTACCGGTGAGGTGTTAATTTATGAATTTAAACCTGCTATAGAACGAGTTAATGATCCGGAATGGGATTTATCTTTATTAGACCTTTAAAAGAAAATAGGAAATTTGATTATGAACGAAGGGGATTATATATTCAAAATAGTCATAATAGGAGATGCGGCTGTTGGAAAAACTTCATTAATAAATCGTTTTATTGAGGCGAAATTCAAGGAAGATTATCGTCCTACACTTGGTGCAAATTTACTTCGACAAAATGTAGAAATTGAAGTTGAGGGTAAGCAATTTCTATGTACCCTAGTAATATGGGATATAGCTGGGCAAAGTAGATTTGAGTTAATACGTTCTTTATATTTCAAGGGTTGTGTTGGTGCTTTTTTGGTTTATGATTGCACCAGACCGACGACATTCGAAGACATAACGAATATATGGTTAAATGAATTATTAATTAATACGGGGAGTAGAGTTTCTTTTGTTCTTATAGGAAATAAAATAGATTTAAAGGATTCGCAATCGGTCTTAAAAGAGGAGGGAATAGAATTAGCTGAGGAGATTAATGCCACTGAATTTATTGAAACCAGTGCAAAAACCGGAGAAAATGTAAATAATGCCTTTAAAAGTTTATCTATTCAAATATTAAGAAATCTAGGTAAAATAGAGTAATTTTTTTAACATTATAATCAACTTATTTCCTAGGAAATTCTTTAATTTTTTATTGAAATATTTCAATTAAAGATTAAATTTTAATATTATAAAGAAAAAATAAAGATTAGGTAATTTGATTATGAGCGAAAGAGATTTCATTTTTAAGATATGCATCTGCGGAGATTTTGCGGTAGGCAAAACATCTTTAATTAAACAATATATTGAAAAACAATTCGAAAAAGAGTATAAACCCACACTTGGTTGTGATTTATTTAGAAGTGATATTGATATTGAGCAAGACGCTAAAACGATTCATTGTCGTCTCGTTTTTTGGGACATTGCAGGTCAAGAAAAATACTTACAGGTTCGTCCTCTGTATTTTCAGGGATGTCGGGGTGCTCTTATGGTTTATGACACAACTAGACCGGAAACTTTTCAGAATATTACAGATTCTTGGCTGAAGGATTTTAAAGGTAATGTTAGAGAAAATACTTCCTACATTCTCATCGGGAATAAAGTGGATTTAGAGGAATCACGATTAGTTTCAACAGATGAAGGCAGAGAATTAGCAAAAAAGATTAACGCGACTAAATTTATTGAAACTAGTGCAAAAACGGGGGATAAAGTCAATGAAGCATTTAAATCGCTGGTTATTGCAATTTTAAAACAATTCGGAGAAATAAGGTAATTTTTTATGTTTTAACTAATATTTTACTCCCGATTAAAATCTCTTTTTAATTTATTTAGCCATAATGTTTTTCTTCTACAGCATCTGAATCTAATGCGTCTTGTTCAACATCTCGTCCTTGCCATTTTTCCGATAGAACTTCATTATAATACTCATGCTGGATAATTAAGGACATTATCTCGCTGGTTCCTGTCCATATCATGCTAAGTCGAGTGTCCCTAAGTAGTCGCTCGATTGGATAGACTGTGGTGTAACCTATACCTCCCATTACCTGCATAGCATTATTAACTATTTTCCAACAAGCTTCTGTTGCAAATTTTTTGGATTCTGAGACTAATCTTCTTTGAACACTCGGAGGTGCGTTATTATCAATTGCTCTTGCAGTGTTTAATGTTAAGGCTCTAGCAGCATCTAACAGGGTGATAGATTCTGCGATATTAAAACTTACTGCTTCAAATCTTTTAATAACTTTACCAAAGGCTTTTCTTTTTGTGCTGTATTTGGTTGCAATCCGAAGACAGGCTCTTGCAATACCTAACGCTGCTGCAGCGCTTGTTAATCGTTCTGGGATCATCATTTGATAAAAGATTTTGCCTCCTGCACCTTCAGCGAGAATTAAATTTTCTTCTGGAACTTCAACATCCTTGAATACTAATCTTCCTGCACCTCCCCCTCTTGTTCCCAATAAGCCATATAGATATTCAGCTTTAACACCTTCTGTTCGATCAACAATAAAAAGACTTAAAGATTCACGAGGTGGTTTTTCGGGATTTGTTTTCGCATATACTAAAAAGTAATCCGCCCCTTCAGCTCCTACAACAAATCTTTTTTCTCCATTTAAGATATATTTATCTCCTTTTTTTTCTGCTGTGCATGTAGCGCCGAAAAAATCGCTGCCTCCTCTGGGTTCGGTCAGAGCTTCCGCGTTGAAAATCTTACCTTCTAAAGTTGGCTTTAGATATTTCATTTTTTGCTTTTCTGAACCAAAAATATGGATTGCTTCACCGCAAATCGAAACTAAGGCGAATAAACATCCAAGGGATGCTCCCAAAACCCCAATTTCCTCAAGTGCTAAAACTTCGGCCTCCCAATTTAATCCTTGACCGCCATATTTTTTATCGAATCTTAAGCCTAAAAGACCGTGTTTAGCTAAATTTTGAACATATTCTTTAGGATAGATTACTTCATCTCTGTCCATTTGTTTTAGCAATGAATGGGGAACTTCATCTCTGACAAAAGCCCGCACTTTATCCCTTAATTTTTTATAATCATCACTAATTAAATAGTCAAACATGTGAGAAAATAATACTCACAATCATTAAAATCTATTTATAAAAATCGATTTGAGTTTCTTTGATATTTCTGGAGCTTGTAATTTGATTTGCTATTTTATCGTATTTCTCAATAAAATCTTGTGATAATGAAGATTTAACTTTAGTGATCGCAAATTCGAAATGGCGCCGCTCAACTATATCGAAATTTTCTTTTTTTTCTCGTATAGCTTGCATACCTGCTTCCCTAACTAAATTTTCAAGATCAGCTCCACTATATCCTTCTGTTTGATCGGTCATTTTTTCCAGGGAAACATCATCTGCTAAAGGCATATTTTTAGTATGAACTTCTAGAATTTTTAATCTACTGTCTCTATCCGGAGCATGGCAATATAATAGACGATCGAACCTTCCTGGTCTTAATAATGCAGGGTCTACCATATCTGGCCGATTTGTGCTGGCGATCACCACAATTCCTTCTC
>JAHLWH010000271.1 GCA_019058015.1 Promethearchaeota archaeon
CAGCCATCTCTTCAATAATCTCATCAGTCTCAATGAATTTATAGTCTTTATCCAATTTATTTGCTAAATTTTTTCCGACAACCGTTTTTCCAGTTCCCATAAAACCTATTAATGCAATGGAATGTTTGTCATACATCATAACTTTAATAATCTACTTCCATGAATTATTGTAATTATCTCAATCTTATCTTTAAAATAACGATAAATAATTCGATAATTTTGAAAAATTAATTCTCGATCTTTAGGATCGTCTGACTCAGGCACATGCCTTCCCATTTTAGGGAAAAATTTTAAATTTTCAATAGATTCAAAAATTCTCTCCAAAAAATATTCGGCAAATCTTGGGGAGTTTTGATAGAAATAAGATACAATGTCCTTCAAATCATTTTTAGCTGATTCAGACCACTTTATTTTAACCATTTTTCTGCCATTTCCTTAACCTGTTCATGAGAGTAAGTTTTATCTAGTTTAATTTGTTCTTTTGCTCTCAATATCTTCTGTTTTACATAAAGATGATACATAATATCATCCAAAGTGATGTCCTCTGGCAATTGTTTTATGAGGGATATTACCTCATCCTTGATAGTATTATCTTTGCTAATATTCATGACTTTTCATACTCTAAATGTAAATATTATTTTTTAAATTTATTCTTTTTAACTTAACAAAAAAAAGGTTAAAAAGTTATTAAGTATAATTTATTTTATCATATCTTTCCTTGTCTATTTTATTAATTTTCTACTTTGGATAATACTTGTTTTAGAAATTTTACATCAGTTAAATTAAAAATTAGTCAAATATGAGTTAAATTAAATAATATCAAAACAAAAATATTTTAAAATTTTAAGTATTAAGTTTTATTTATTGATAAATTATGCCCACTATTACCGCAAAAACAAAGATACTTGGAGTTATTGGACACCCTATAGAGCACAGCATGAGTCCTATAATGCATAATACCGCAATTAATGATCTTAAGCTTGATTATGTTTATTTAGCTTTTGATATTGAACCTCAAGATTTAAGTAAAGCAATAAATGTTTTTAGAGCATTAAATATCAAGGGAATTAGTGTCACTATACCTCATAAAGAGGCAATAATGGAATATTTAGATGAGATTGATCCCATTGCAGAAAATATTGGGGCTGTAAATACAATTAAAAACGAAAATGGTTATTTAAAAGCAAGAAATACCGATGGTGCTGGGGGAAAACAATCTTTAATTGAAAATAGTTGTGAATTATCAGATAAAAAAGTACTATTTATAGGAGCTGGTGGAGCTGCAAGAGCATTGAGTTACTTCATAGCAGAAGATGTTGCTCAGATTATATTTTTAAATATTCGAAAAGAAAGATCAAAATTATTGGCGAAAGAATTAAATGAAAGAACTGGAGTAAAAACATTTGCCGATGCTATTTCTAATTACAACTTGAAAAAATTTTGTGCTACATCAGATATCGTAATTAATACTTCCCCGATTGGAATGTATCCAAAAATTGAAGAAACTCCAGTTCCTAAAGAATTTCTAAATAAAAACTTATTTGTTTTTGATATAATTTATAATCCATTGAAAACAAAATTACTAAAAAATGCTGAAGATATCGGTTGCAAGACATTGGGTGGGTTAGATATGCTTGTAAATCAAGGATTTTTAGCATTTGAATGGTGGACTGAAAAAACTCCTAAAAAAGAACTTATGAGGAATACTGTAAAAAAGTTTTTGGGGATTAAATAAAAATGAAAGGAAAAAAAATTACAATTATTGGGGGTTCGGGTGGATTAGGCAGAATATTTGCTAGATTTTTTAAAAAACACGGATTTGATGTAACGTTGATGGCAAGAAATGAAGAAAGGTTAAAGAAAGTATCACAAGAAGTTGGTGTGAAGTATGAGTTGAATCTTCAAAAAAGCGTCTCAAATGCTGATATTGTGATGGTTTCAATCCCTATTAGATCTACACCTGAAATGATAGAAAAAGTTGCTCAATATTTAAAAGAAAATGCTTTAATTTTCGATATAACTTCATTAAAATTTGAAGTGGTCAAGTCATTAAGAAAAGTCCAAGAAAGATATCCAATAAATTGTATTTCACTACATCCTATGTTTGGACCTGGTATAGAAGATTTAAAAAATTTTGTAATGTTATATCTAAAAATTGGCGGAACCGATCAATATGAGTCAATTACTAATGAGCTTTTTAACCTTTTTAAAAAAGAAGGCCTTAAAATTACTGAAACTACATTAGATTTTCATGATATGATGATAGCATTAACATTGGGGGTTCCACACATGTTTAACATTCTTTTTTTAAATCTAATAAAAGAATCAAATCAACCTATTGATGAGTTAATGAAATATACTGGAACAACATTTTTATTACAAAAACTTTTCGCTGAAAATATTATTCAAAAGGAAGTGGAAATGCTTGGAGAAATTCAAATGGATAATTTTCAATTTCAAAATATCCTTGAATTATTTGAACACTTATTAAAATCCTATAGAAAAACAATTAAAACAAAAGATATGGAGGGATTCAAGAAATTATTTTCCAACGGAATAGAATATTCAAAAAATGATAAACACTATAATAATGCATATAAATATTTTTATCAATTCATAAAAATCTTAAAGAATGATGATTTTAAATGAATTCGCTTGAATTGACATTTTCTGCAATTAAAGGCATCCCAGAGAGGATTCCGTTTAATCCATTTATCATGCACCTCGCCCCGATGTTATTACATAAAAGTTATAACGAATATTGCCAAAATCCTGAAGTTTTAGCGGATTCACAAATAAAATGTTCTAGATTTTTTGGAATTGATCATGTTAATGTTTCAACTGATGCCTACAGAGAAGCAAATGCATGGGGCGTCGAAATCAATTGGGAAAGTCACACACCTGTAGCAAAAAAAAATATAAATATCGAAGATTTTAATTCCATTGAACCTCCTGATGTAATTGAGAATAAGAGAATTCAAAACAGAGTTGCTGCAGTTAAAAAACTTCACGAGAAAGTGGGAAGGAGTCAATGCATTGTTGGATGGATTGAAGCACCCTTCGCTGAGATATGTTGTTTATTCGATTTAATAAATGTTTTATTATTATGCAAGAAAGAAAATTGGGTAGAAGAAATTAAAGGGTTAATTAACAGAATTTTACCCATCCAAAAAGAATTTGCTAAATTACAAATTGAAGTAGGAGCAGATATCATTGGCGCTGGTGATTCAGCAATATCACAAATTGGACCGATGAGATATGAGAAATGTTGCTTAGATGCCACCAGAGAATTATTTAACTACATCCAAAAAGATGTTCCTGTTCTATACCATATCTGCGGAGATAATTCAGTAATTGACAAAGAAGGTCGAGATATGTTAAAATTGGTCTCCAGCACAAAAGCAGCAATTTTAGATTTAGATTATCAAGTAGATTTGAAAATGGCAAAGGAGAAAATAGGAAAGAATAATTGCATTAGAGGTAATACCAACACCATGATAATTGGAAGCCCAAAATATTCACCTTTGGAAGTTATTAATGAAATTTCTAAAACAATTGAAGCTGGAAAACCAGATGGAAGGTTCATGTATGCTGCAGGATGCGAGTGGCCATGGGAACCTTTTGAAATGGCGAGCAGAAATATTGGTTTTGCTAAAGCATTAATAGAAAAATTAGGGCAATATTAATTTATATTACAAATCATGATCAGCTAAATGTGCTTCCATATATTCAGCACAAAATGGAGAATCGCCGCAGTCAGGACATGATCTTAAACATTTCTCACAAAATATTTCTCCACAATCCTGGCATTTACCAAAATTTTCTTCATTTTTTATATCTAATTTTTTTCCACAACCTTTACATTTTGTTTTTTTCAATTTCATATCACCAGTTTTTCCAATAATAAATATTTGATTCAAAAAAATTTTGATTATTTTTTATAGTTTTTACTTAAATTGGGAAAAATAACCCATAAAGACCGTCTACTTTTTTCAAAATCTTTATATTATCATAACAATAATTTTTTAAATACAACGAATTAGTTTAATAAAGATTAAAATTGAAAGGAAGTAAAAGAATATGGAATTAAAAATTAATACAATTCCTAAAAATGAAAGAGGAAAACTTCCAGAAGATGAGAACACATTAGGTTTTGGTAAAATCTTCACGGATCATATGTTTCTTATATATTATGATGAAATGAAAGGTTGGTTTAATGCAGAAATAAAAAAATATGAACCTTTCATGCTTGATCCTGCGGCATGCGTCCTCCATTACGGACAAGCAATATTCGAAGGAATGAAAGCTTATAGAACAGAAGACCAAATCAATTTATTTAGACCAGAAAAAAACTTTGAAAGACTTCAAATGTCCGCCGAAAGAATGGTGATGCCCCGAATAGACGTTGATTTTGCCCTAGATGCCCTTAAAGAACTACTCACCATTGAACAGCATTGGGTTCCTCATTCAGAAGGAACATCACTCTACATAAGACCAACTTACATTGCAACAGAACCATTTCTTGGTGTTCATCCGAGTAGTCAGTATATATTTTATATAATATTATCCCCTGTTGGTGCTTATTACTCCACAGGTTTTGGTCCAGTAAAAATTAAGGTTGAAGATAAATATATCAGAGCAGCAGAAGGTGGTGTTGGTCAAGCAAAAACTTGTGGAAATTATGCAGCTAGTTTATTTGCAACAAAAGAAGCGGAAAAAGAGGGATATGCACAGGTTTTATGGCTAGACGCCCAAGAGAGAAAATATGTAGAAGAAG
>JAHLWH010000272.1 GCA_019058015.1 Promethearchaeota archaeon
AAAATTTACCTGATTTAATTTGTAATAATATCTAGCATGTTTAGGTTGTAATCGTAGTAATGTATAATCTGGATCATCACCTCCTTTTAAATAATAGCGTGTCCACCAATCTAACCATATTGTACGTTTTAACTTCTGATCATTGACGATTTCTGCTGACCCTCCCAACATTAATCCACGAAAAACCTCTGGATCGCAATAATAAACACATATAGCGGGATTCTTCTTTATATGAGCAACCTTGGTTGATGATGTGTTAGTTGAAATAAAAATTACAAATTTGTTTTGTTGCTTTTGAAAATATTCAGAAAACTCAGGGAATTGTTCCTTGTTTCTTAAATTAAACATCGCTCTTGTGATAGGAAAACCATTAAAATCAATTGTGGTAAGATAAGCCGCTTTAGATGTTTCAATTAATTCCAAACTCGAACTTTTAGCTTCTTCCAACTCCATTTTTCACACATTTTAATTCATTTTAATTAATATTTTATAGGTTTTTCCTAATTTCTTCTAAATTTTTTTTAGCAGAAGGATCTTTTTCCAGACTATTTTTTAATATATCACAAATATAATCTTTACAATAAGCACAGTTTTCAAATTGTTTCTCTCTACAACAAATTCTAATATCACATTTCTCACACCAACTAAAATGTCTCCCTTCTACATTACATCCATCACAATACATTTCTTCAGGTTTAAATGACATTGATTCATTTGACCAATTTTTTGCAATTTTTTTTATTTCTTCTTTATCATCTTTTTGAGTTGCTAGATATGCTGGGCATTCTGAACAATTAATTCCACAAAAAGCTATAATTTTTTTCATAATTCAATCACTTTTTTATTATTTTTTTTGTTTTTTTATCGTTTTTATAATTTTGAAAAAATTTATTTTTTAATTACATCGATTTATAACTTTTTCCGACATCATATGCTTTTGCAAGGTATTCTCCAACCCTCAAATATGGACCGTCAGGCATTAAAAAGATAAATAGATCCATTTTTTTAAAATCTGGTGTTTTATCAGTAAAATACTTTTCATCTGAATATATTTCGATAATCTCCCCGATAAATAATTCAGTTTGCTCGAAGTCTATTATTTTGATTAGTTTACATTCAATATTTGAAACACATTCTTTAATCATCGGTGCTGTCTTAAGTTCTCCATAAAAGACCTCAAATACGGTAGACTTGTCGACCTCAGAACCAGAATGTAATCCGCAATAATCGGTTACAACAACCATATCGGATGAGGGTATATTAACGCTAAAAGTTTTATTTTCCTTAATACCGCTATTAGTATAATGTTTTTTTGACATTGTTACCCCAATCATAGGTGGTTTAGAATCTAACATATTAAACCAAGCTATGGTGTTAAAATTAGGCTTCCCATTAACAATTGCCCCTATTAAACATATTGGTAATGGTAAGATTGGATATTTCCATCCTGTTTTTATCTTATCTATTTTTCTCACCTTATTTTATTATTATATCTTTTTTTCTATATTTTTCAATTTATTCTATATGGTATCTTCCCATATAGGAGAGTGCTATATAATACTAATAAAATTTCATTTATAATTGTTTTGGATTTTTACAATTTTCCTTGCATTTAATATGATTTAACAAAGAGAATAAAGTATCTAAATATCCTTGATATTACCGACTAAACGTAATATCATCATGTGAGAGCAAAATAGATTTCCCTTTACATTGATGTAATTAGTGGATAGATTGTCTCAATCACATTCTGGGCAGTTTTGGCTAGCTTGATTTATAATTTGTCAGGTCGAAAAAAGAAAAATAGAGAATGAGTGAGCAATTTGAGAAAAGTCAAAGTTTTTTTCCTAAAAATATAATATCAATAAATATGGTTAATCCAGTTAAATTAACCAAAAGTGAATTTTCAATTAATAGGCAACTTTTTTAACTTAAAGATTTATAAGTTTGCCGTGAAACTATCGAAATAGAGTTTAATCCTTAGAAATTACTAAAAGAACAAAAATAAAATTAATCATATGAAAAATAAAAATTATTTAAAACAGTCATAATAAAAACTGAAATTAAATAGAAAAAATTAAATCTTGTTAATTCTTAAGTATATGATTAGAAGAATATCGAAGGTATAGTTAAATGGATGAAAAAGATGTAGAATGTCCCAAATTTGCTTGGATAATATTAGTATGTATTGGTTGTTTTGATATTATTAGAGGAATCGTGCATACATTTTTTATTGAATATGCTGCTACAAACATAGTAGGTCTGGATTTAACATGTAATCGAGCGGATCAAATGGTTCTTCTGATGATTTTTGGAACTTCTAATTATATGACCGGTGCTATTTATATCTTAATTGGCCTTAAAGCAAGGAATTTAGTGCCTGCAATGTTTGCCATAATAATTTTCTTGTTCGTTATTCCTGCGGTAATAATTTTCGGCATTATGCCACCGAGGGCTGGAGTTTCCGGTGGACCATTAGGGCCAATATATCTTATAATTAGTTCTGTTGTCCTAATTGCTTCATATATCCATAAAAGAAAGATCAAATGAAATGGGAATGGATTTTTTTATTATCTCTATTCTCAATTATTCATTCAATCTACATAAAATTTTATAATACAGTTTAAAATAACGTCGAAATCTTCATCTGTAATATATTTTGCTGTAATAACAAAATTTTCAGTATTCTCAATAAGAGAACAGCACTTATTTGTTTTTTCAGATTTAATCTTTCGCAAAAGAAATGATTTTTAGTTTTCTATTTCGTTAATAAACTTATCTCTTAACTCCTTAGATTTTTTATTTGATAATTCCACTCCATCTATAATTTGGCAGGTAGAAAAAAGAAAAATAATGAATAAATAACTCCCTTTTTTTTCTAAGTTAGTATTTAATATCCTATTTTAATGTTTAATTTATTATAATACATAAGAGAAAAGATTTTAAACATAATTAGTAATACTTAATATTAGAAAATAAATCTCCTTTTAATTTAAAGAGGAATATAAAATGTCATCCGAAATGAAAATTGACCCTTTTGCCGCGTTGATATTAGTACTTAGTGTTGTTGGGATAATTCTAATAGCAGCTTTTAGTTTTGCAGGTTTTTATTTACCTAGTTATGGAAATAGATATTCTTGCTTGGGTTGTGACTATTGGACACCCGGTGATTTAGCAGCACAAGTTATTATGATAATACTATTAATAATACAATTAGTTATAGCCTTAAATGACTTACTCCCAAAAAAATTCATAGAAATGGATCTAGAGATATTGGGCATACTTCTTGCAGGTTTAACAATCCTTCTTGCCATCATAGGGATTGCTTCATTTGGAATAGCTTATGAGGCATATACATGGTGGCCTGAGACTGGATTTTACGGCGGTATTATAGCGGGAATACTCAACTCAATCTTGTTTTTCTTAAAATATAAAAATAAGTAATTTATCATTTTTTTTCCTTTTTGCCATTATTTTTTTCCACCCATCTTTCGCAAAAATAAATAGGTAATAGTTATAAACATAATCAATAAACTTGAGAAAGAACTACCAACTAATATGGTTGATCCAGTTGAATTAACTAAAATTGTTGAGACAAAAGTATGCAGGACTAGTTCGAGAAAGTATTATAGATTCCGTAAAACAAGTTTCTATGGAGGTTGCGCCACTGCTGATTGCTTAGGTTGCAATCTAAGATGTGCTTATTGTTGGGCTCAAAAAAAAGTTTGGACTCCTGAAAAATTCGGTAAGTTTTATACTCCTAGAGAAGTTAGTGAAAAATTAATTAAAATGAATTACTCCTTAGTGAGAGTGAGCGGCGGAGAACCGATAATTTGTAAGAAACATTTACTCGAACTTATAAGTTTATTTCCAGAAAATAAATTATTCATTCTTGAAACCAATGGAATATTATTAAATGAAGATTATATTGAGGAATTAAGCAATTTTAAGAATATTTATGTTAGAGTTTCTTTAAAAGGGGTTGATGAGAAAACCTTTGAACAAATTACCGGTGCGGATGGTAAATTTTTCAAAAACCAGTTAAATGCGTTGGAATTGCTCAAAAAATATGGGATAAAATATAAAGCTGCTATTCTTGTTGATTTATTTACTGAAAATCAAATAACGAATTTAGGAATTCCTAACTTAGAATACGAAACTCTGATTAAGTATCCCTTTGTAATGAAGCGTCTCAGAAAAAAAGGTATTAATTTAGCGAGAGAATAAATTTTATAAGATGTTTAGATTCAAAGTAAGAAACTTGAAATGCTTGGTTTAAGATAGAAATCTTTTATATATATTATTGTTTTAACTGTTTATCAAAAACTTATAAAAATTTATAAATTTTTATAAAAATCAAAAGAAAAGATGGTTTCCTTCCCGTATTTATGTAAATCTGAAATCAAAAATCAATCGCACTCATTAGATTTAAATTTTCTAGTTTTTTTATTTAGATTGTTAGGAGAGTTTTAAATTGCGAGGAAGAATTTCCGCCCATTCGCAAGCGGTGGCTCTCACAAGGTGGGGATATTAT